>NZ_CBDLAM010000269.1:0-3968 GCF_965301125.1 Anaerosporobacter sp.
CATTATTATTGATTACATCAAGAATATTGCCTCTGATTCCTGTAAGCTGATCTACACTAAGTACACCTTCTAATGCTATGATACTTTGTTCATTATCATTGAAACAAATATCTAAGTCCTTTACCTTATCTACAATTGCATCACATGATTCAATAACTCTCATCTTTTCATATATCTGATTTACTAATTCATTTGAATTCTTTAAAATCTCTTCTCTTACCATAATCTTATTCCTCCTCATTGAATTTTTTAAGTGTTTCATTTAGTGCATACATACTATCTAATTTTGACTGAGTCTTTTCTAATGATGCTTTATCATATCTAAATATATCTACCTTGCTATTAAACTTACGAAGAAAGTCTAATATGACACTCGGTGGTAACTTCATATCAGTATTCATTGTATCCGCCATCGCTGTTGCTATAATCATTAGTTCTTCTTTTGACCTCATACGTGCTATTGCTGTTAATTCTGTAGATTTTACATTCAAAGGTAGGTTATTGGCACCACGATAATTTACTTCTCTGGTTAAACCCTCTATACCTTCTTTATTGGCTATTTGTAACGCATGAGCCATACCCTCTAGATAAAGTTTCTGTTCCTTTGTGATCTTTGCCATTGTAACGCTCCTCTCTTATTTGTAAAAATGGTTATATAATTTTCTTATCACCGTTTACTAGCTTCACTAAATTTTAGTTTTGATATGTTATGTAAAATTTGTTTAGCAGTCTTCTTCCTCATAATATTCATCTTCTGATAAACAACAATCTGAACACTCATAATGTCTAAAATCAATCTCTTGGCATACCACACAATCATAATCAAACCCCAAACACTCCATACCTTTTGATGGTGTATTTAAAGTATTATTATTGTTTATACATTTACAATCAGTATTGTGTAGACATTCAGTTACTTTACAATCCATCTTTATCACCTCTACTAAATCCTAATTCTCTTCATTTTCATATGGACAATTTTCTATACCTGCATCTACTAATAGTTGTTCATATTCTTCATCACTTAAAGCTTCAAATTTTTCAAATAACCTGTTAAAATAATCTTCCATGTCCACCTCTTGTTCTATAAATCTTAATTTTCCTTTACATGATTATGCTTAGCATCCCTATAACTTCATACATTCATTCATAACACTTTCAACAACATTATTGTGTCATTAGAGTTATTGGGTAATTTTTACTATTTAATTTACATAATTTGTATGTTACTTTGTATTTATAAAATATAAAAGAAAGGGTGTTTATATGAAAAAAAGTCTTAAAATTATTGTTTCTCTCATGTGTGTACTAGTTCTTACTTTAAGCCCACTAAACGTTAATGTAGCAAAAGCGAATTCAGGTCTAACTTATCAAACAATAACTGAAAATAGTCGCTCATTTGCCTATCTCCCTGATCCTTTAAGATTAGATCGCGGTCAAGATGCAGTACTAATAGATGCCTATACATTTGACTATTGGAAAGTACCTGCGGGAGATGATTTTTACTTCTATGTAAATCTTGCATACAGGACAAATTTTGAACTTGTAATGGTTTATGATGGTGAGATACACACTTATAATGTAAATGACGACATGACGTTTTTTATAAAAATTCCAGCATCATCTCAGGATAAATCAATCTATATTGCTTTACAGCCTGATTATAATTCTACTGTTTACATTAATGGTTGGGGTGCTTCGTGGCAATAATCTATTAAGCAATTATAATTACAAAAGCTAGGTTTATACATATTCAGATTCTTCCAATGGTGTCACTAATTGTGACACCATTTATATATATTTTCTATTGTTTTTAACTCTTCCTCTTATTATTTTGTTCTGTAATTTCTCTCTGTAAGTATACAAACTACAAAGTGATATTTCATTCATTACTGCTTTCTTTATTCTTCATTTTTTCTCTACAATCAATCATACCAATAAAGCAATAAAATATAGTACCAGAAGCAATAGCTAATAATGATGTAACAAAAGAAGCAAACAAACTTTCACTAAATATACACAAAATAATATCACCCAATATCAAACCTGTACAAAATGTAATAAAAAGTATTTTATTAAAATTACTCCACTCTCTCATTTTATCTCCAATCTGCCTCAATAGTCTAAATACTAAGGATGTAGACTACCTTTTCCAAAATCCTAATTCAGTTTTGCCTAGTAAAATCATCTACTTCTCTTTCAATTTCTACTTCATTTTCATCAAGTTTGAGTTTCTTATCTCCTGTACTTTTGTTTACGTAATAAGTACAGAATCCATCTACTACTTTATAGTACTCATTTACCATAGATGACTCCCCTTTCTTACTCTTATCATTCAATCACTCTTTATTCCCTAAACTATCATTTACTATTCATTCGTTCTATTTGTCTTACTATTTTTAAATCGGATACCTTAATAACTTCATTCCCACATTTAAGCAACATCTTTAATTGAGCCAACATAATCTCAACGTCTGCAATCTCTTCGACCAGGTTTTCGTATTCCTTGTTGTTAACCATATCATTGAAATCAAATGAAGTTCTCTCTCCACATTGAAGAAACTTTCTCCAGTATTTATTAATTGCCTGGATCAGTTCGGAGCACTCCTCAATGCACTGTCTACTCTGCTTATCATAGCCGTAATGTATTGCTATCTTGCGTAATTCACTAGGATCTACTTCTATATATTCCTTACACTCTATTAAGCAGCCTATGTTATCGCCACCATTGCAACTGCATGTATTACATTCTTTCTCTATACCATCTGTATACAAATCAGCACATTCTTTATATTCATTTTCCATTTCACTATTGATATAGACTTTAATAAATTTCCTCATTGACTTACCTCCTTGGGTTGCTTCTTTGATAAAAATATCCTTTCTAACACACACAGCAGCTCTACACATATGTCATTACACATTTTGCATTGATACTTATGGCATAGTTCATGAACTTCATTACACACTTCAATCCACTCTTCATCCAGATACACATTAAAGTGCTTTGTATATATGTTATAGGTATCAGTAAGAATCTTAGGTACTAACTCTTGTGATGTTGTTGGAAGGTTAGAGGCTATAGCTTTAAATAACCCCTCACTTCCGTAAGATCTGTAAAGCGTGAACACTCCTGCATAGATTCCTTTTACATCAGTCATGTATCACACAACCTTTCTTCCTATAGCTTGTCTTACGTTTCTTCCAAGCATTTTCACAGAATCCAATGTCATCTACATAATCAAGGCATATAGCATCTTTTTTGCCGTCAGCAGTACGGCCAATACGACCTATTGATTGAGTAACTACCGCGTAATCTTTTTTTGGTAATGCTAAGAACAATCTATCAAGTTGAGGTATATCAAGTCCCTCTTTCGCCAAACTATAACTTGCGAATAGCACTTTTGCTTTACCAGTTCTCATATCATCAAGTGCCTGCACTCTTTCTGCTCTAGCCTTCTTGCTTGTCATAGAACCATTAATAAAACGCATTGCACTAGCCGGTATAAATTCACTTGCATGATTCTGTATTTCCTTTAAATGCTCAAGACGATCTGATAGCACTAAACAGCTATGACCTGCTCTGTACTCTACATCGATATCCTCACCAATCATCTTGTTTCTGTTATAGACCTCACATAAGTATTTAATCATCTCTTGATAGATAAGTGTTCCATCAGTATCCAAACAACACTCTGATACTTTTATTCCAGTATTACGTTTCCACACTGTTACCTTCATAGTCTTATCAGCTACTGCTGACTCTGGTACCGAATAAATTACTGGACCAAGTAAAGCAAATGTTGACTTTATCAATCCATCACTCCTATGTACTGTTGCTGATAATCCATATTTATGTCTTGCAGCAAGTGAGTTAATTACCTTCGAAAACATGCTTACACTTGTTGGGGAACCAGCGCATCTGTGACATTCATCAACTATAATCACATCAAAACTATACTTGAATT
>NZ_CBDLAM010000270.1:0-3957 GCF_965301125.1 Anaerosporobacter sp.
AGTTCCTTCACTACCTTCACCTCCGCCATTCTTATACCACATTAGCCACGAAAAGTAACTTCTCGTGGCTAATGTGTAGCTTATCAAAATATTAATTATTTAACGATACCAGCTTTTTTGAATAATCTGTTAACAGTTTCAGTTGGTTGAGCACCATTTGATAACCATTTTTGAGCTGCTTCTTCGTTTACATTGAAAGCGCTTGGCTCTTTAGTTGGATCGTAAGTTCCGATTTCCTCGATGAATCTACCATCTCTTGGAGATCTTGAATCTGAAACAACTACTCTATAGAAAGGAGCTTTCTTTTGTCCCATTCTCTTTAATCTGATTTTTACTGCCATGTTATTTTCACCTCCTTAAATATTGAACCCATATTCGACTATTGTCATATATATTAACAGGTAAAACCTGTTGGTCCTCGCCTACAGACCGAAAGGTAATTTGAATTTCCCTCTCTTGCCTTTTCCAGACATCATACCTGACATCTGTTTCATCATCTTCTTAGCTTGCTCAAATTGCTTAATTAGCCTATTCACCTCGCTGATATCAACACCAGCACCTTTAGCAATACGTTTCTTTCTAGACGGATTAAGAATCTCCGGATTAGAACGCTCTTTCTTTGTCATAGAATTGATGATTGCAACTGTTCCATCAAAGACGTTATCATTAATCTCTACATCTTTTAATTGAGCAGAAGCTCCTGGAAGCATACCAAGTAAATCTCCAATGCCACCCATCTTCTTAACCTGTTGAATCTGATCAAGGTAATCGTTGAAATCGAATTCTGCTTTACGCATCTTTCTTTCCATCTCTTTCGCTTTCTCTTCATCAATGGTTTCTTGTGCTTTTTCAATTAATGAAAGCACATCTCCCATACCTAAGATACGGGAAGCCATTCTGTCTGGGTAAAATTGTTCTAAATCAGACAATTTCTCTCCCATACCAACATAGAGAATCGGACGTCCAGTTACTGCACGAATGGATAATGCAGCACCACCTCTTGTATCACCATCAAGTTTTGTAATAATAACGCCATCAACACCAATTTTTCCATTGAATGTCTCAGCTACGTTAACCGCATCTTGACCTGTCATAGCATCTACTACTAAAACAGTTTGTGTTACATCTACATTCTCTTTTATTTCAATTAGCTCAGTCATCATGTCTTCATCAATATGAAGACGACCAGCTGTATCTAGGATAACAATATTAAATCCATTCTTATGTGCGTGTTCAATTGCGGCCTTCGCTATGTTCACTGGCTTATGACCATCTCCCATAGAGAAAACTTCCACACCTTGTTTTTCACCATTAATCTGTAACTGCTTAATAGCTGCTGGACGGTATACGTCACAAGCTACAAGTAAAGGTTTTCTACCTTTTTGTTTTAACTTTCCTGCAAGTTTAGCTGTTGTTGTTGTTTTACCCGCACCTTGCAAACCACACATCATTATTATTGTTAGTTCCGAAGCAGGTTTTAATACTAATTCTGTGGTTTCATCACCCATTAATTTAACCATCTCTTCGTTAACAATCTTAATTACCATCTGGCCAGGTGTTAAACTGCTCATTACATCCTGTCCAACTGCTCTTTCCTGAACAGACTTGATAAAGTTCTTAACAACCTTAAAGTTAACATCTGCTTCTAGTAACGCCATCTTAACTTCTTTCAAAGCAGTCTTTACGTCTGCTTCCGTTAAGCGCCCTTTACCACGCAAATTCTTAAATACATTCTGTAGTTTTTCGGATAAGCTGTCAAATGCCATGCTTAAACCTCCCAATCTTATTTGCGTTATATGTTTTAATATCAATCTATGTTCTATAAGTCTTCTAAAATGCTATCGGATAGTGATTCAATCTCTGTTAACAGATCTGTCTCTTTTAACTTTTGTAATCTAAACTCATTTTCCATATTTGACTCATTTAGATTTATGATCTGTTTCGATAATTCCTTTATCTTACTTACTTTTTGCTTCGTTTGTTCAAATTTTTCGATCAAATGAAGCTTCTCTTCATAATTAATTAGTTGATTACTACATCTCTTAACAACATCATGTACACCTTGTCTACTTATTCCTTGTTGTTCTGCTATCTCACTTAATGATAAATCATTCAATATGTAATCTTCATAGATACACTTTTGATTTTCCTTAAGGAGCTCCCCGTAGAAATCATAGAGCAATGATAACTCAACCAGCTTATCAATTTGCTTTATATTATTATTATCTTTTTTTTCAATTTTATCATTCATATAAAGCACCGCCCTGTAAAGTTATTTTCTTTACAGATGATAGTATACATAATTCATATGCTTATGTCAACTTATTTTTTTATTTTTTTCTATATTTTTGAGTGGCTGATTAATTTGACTTACGCTTTCCCTTTTCGTTCTAGCGTTGTTACAATTCAAATACTTGTAACGAACTTATCCATCATGTTATGTTTCAATTTTTCCAGTCTGTTATCTTTTATACCACTTCTTAATTCACCGAAAACTCGTTCCTAATAAATTGACACAAACAGTTGTTATGTTTATAATCAATATAATTCATTAACTAGATTTTCTAAACTAATATCAAATGAAAGGATACTCTCATGCAACTCACATTACATATGTTTCTTATCGTCTGCCCCCTTGTCTTCTTAGGCGGATTCGTTGATTCCATTGCTGGTGGTGGTGGTTTAATTACCTTGCCTGCTTATCTACTAACTGGACTTCCTGCACATAATGCAATTGCAACTAACAAGCTCTCTTCTGCTCTTGGAACTCTAGTAGCTTGCATTCGCTTTCTTAAGAACAAAACGGTTATTTTACAATTAATTTTTCCTACAGTTGTATCTGCTCTAATTGGTTCAGCCATTGGTGCAAGACTAATACTAATGGTCAGCGATCAATATATCCAATATATCTTACTAATCGTCCTACCAATAGTAGCTTACTTTGTAGTTTTCAGGAAAAACACAATGCAAGTTACTGAACAATCCCCCATTTCTAAAAAGAAACAATATATAATTGCAATAATCGCTTCTTTTATAATTGGTACTTACGATGGTTTTTATGGACCAGGCACAGGTACATTCCTTGTCCTCGCTCTAACTGGATTAGCAAAAATCAATATAAGAGAAGCCACAGGCAATACTAAAATTATTAATCTTGCTTCAAATATCGCTGCTCTTGTAACCTTCTTAATTAATGGTAAGACTCTTATACTACTTGGGCTTGCTGCTTCAATTTTCAGTATGGCTGGTAGTTATATCGGTTCTGGAATGGTATTAAAGAATGGTGATAAAATTGTTCGCCCTATAATAATAGTTGTTCTTATTTTATTACTATTAAAGATTCTATTATAAGCCCTAATTCCCATGTAATTCCTTATATACAATACTAATAGCATGTTAAATGCAATAGCATGTTAAATGCGATTCACCTAGCTGTGCTAATCTGTAGGTAAAATCTATTTACTAATTCCTACAGTTTGTATAAGTAGAAATTATATACACATAATAATAGTACTATATTGTCAAAGGAAGGTTATTAGATGGATACAAATACAGAACTCTTAAATTATATATTTCAAAATTCTCAAATGGGAATACAGACTATTGGTCAGTTACTTGAAATCGTAGACAACGATTCCTTTAAAAAGCAACTGGAATCTCAATTAAAAGAATATCGACAGATCAATCAACAAGCACGTAATATACTAACTGATTTAGGAGGCGACGAAAAGGGAATCAGTCAGATGGACAAATTCAAAGCATATATCATGATTAATATGCAAACACTTACGGACAAATCAGCATCTCATATTTCTGAAATGCTGATTTCTGGTAGTACTATGGGTATTATTGAAGCTACTAAAAAAATCAAAGAATACACCGATGCTGACAAAACTATTATAGATTTAATGAAAGATTTACTTGCATTTGAAGAAAAGAATGTTGAAAGCTTAAAAG
>NZ_CBDLAM010000271.1:0-3924 GCF_965301125.1 Anaerosporobacter sp.
TAAAATAACTCTTAATTGTAGATGAATGGGTTGCGTTTCATTTTACAATTAAGGATTAAATTAACTAAAAGTTTAAAAGTTCTACAAACTAAAAAACAACCTCAAACTGTTGATGCCTTATGCCGGATATTTCATATTCGCCACTGGCACACAACCTTTTGAGATTGTTTTATAGTTACATATATATTTATAATATAATATTGCTTTTAAATAATATAGCTTATACTATCTCTTCATGGAACTATGTCTCTAGCTATATCTTCTATTTGTTACTGCATAACAACTTCTTTTATTACTCTATATAATTACACCGTAATTTCAGCTGTCATTCCTAATACATCTTTGTTTGCATCTAAGATAGGATTAATTACTTCTGTAATAAATTCTTCTGTTTGCATTGGTGCACAACCAACATATTTGCTTGGATCCATTGTTTGCTTCAACTCATCAAGTGACATGTTGAAAGCTGGATCAGCTGCAATAAGCTCTAATAAGTTGTTGTCTAAACCGTTTTCTTTTACATTCTTACCAGCTTCCATAGATAACTGACGAATCTTTTCGTGAAGTTCTTGTCTATCTCCACCAGCTTTTACTGCATCCATCATGATATTTTCTGTAGCCATGAAAGGTAATTCTGCCATAAGACGTTTCTCAATAACCTTAGGATAAACAACAAGTCCATCTACTACATTTAGGTAAAGATCTAAGATACCATCTACTGCTAAGAAACCTTCTGGAATACTAACTCTCTTATTCGCTGAGTCATCTAAGGTTCTTTCAAACCATTGAGTTGATGACGTAATTGCTGGATTCAAAGCATCTGCCATTACATAGTTTGCTAAGGAAGCAATTCTCTCACTTCTCATTGGATTTCTCTTATATGCCATTGCACTTGAACCGATTTGATTCTTTTCAAATGGTTCTTCGATTTCCTTAAGATGTTGTAATAAACGAATATCATTAGAGAATTTGTGAGCACTAGCTGCAATTCCAGCAAGCACATTCAATACTCTAGTATCAACTTTACGAGAATATGTCTGTCCTGAAACAGGATAACATTCTTTGAATCCCATCTTCTTAGCGATTGTACGATCAACTAACTTAACTTTTTCATAATCACCATCGAATAATTCTAAGAAACTTGCTTGTGTTCCAGTTGTTCCTTTTGAACCAAGTAATTTCATAGAATCAATTAGGTATTCAAGATCTTCAAGGTCTAATTTTAATTCCATTAACCATAAGGTTGCTCTCTTACCTACAGTCGTTGGTTGTGCTGGTTGAAAATGTGTGAATGCTAAGGTAGGAAGATCCTTATACTTCATAGCAAATTTAGATAATTCTGCAATAACATTGATTAATTTTTTCTTAACTAATTTAAGAGCTTCTGTCATCACAATGATATCTGTATTATCACCAACATAACAAGAAGTAGCACCAAGGTGAATGATTCCTTTTGCTTTCGGGCATTGTACGCCATATGCATGTACATGAGACATTACATCATGTCTTACTAAAGCTTCTTGTTTTTTTGCAACATCATAATTGATGTCGTCTTTGTGAGCTTTTAATTCTTCTATCTGCTCATCTGTAATATTTAAACCTAATTCTTTCTCTGTTTCAGCAAGTGCAATCCAAAGTCTTCTCCAAGTACGGAATTTCATATCTGGTGAGAAGATATATTGCATCTCCTTACTAGCATATCTTTCAGACATAGGGCTTACATATCTATCATTACTCATGTGTGTTTCTCCATTCATTTTGATTTTGTCACGATTCCATGAACTTGATTAATCCATGTTTTGTTAATTGATACTTGATTTTATCTTATTTATCAAAATCACCACGAATATCTTCTTCTGGTGGTTCTATCGGGTAATCTCCTGTAAAGCAAGCGCTACAGTATCCCATATCGCATCCTAGCATCTCTCCAAGGCGATCAACGTCAAGGTAACCAAGTGTATTTGCACCTAACATCTCACAGATTTGATCTACTGTGTTATTATGTGCAATTAACTGATCATCCGAAGGAATATCAGTTCCAAAGTAACAAGGATGTAGAAAAGGTGGAGAACTGATTCTAACATGAACTTCTGTTGCTCCTGCATTCTTAAGCATACGTACGATTCTTTCACTTGTTGTACCACGTACAATGGAATCGTCAATCATAACGACACGCTTTCCTTTCACTACTTCTTTCAAAACATTCAGTTTGATCTTAACACTTGATTCTCTGACACTTTGTTTTGGCTTGATGAAGGTTCTACCAACATAACTATTCTTAACAAACGCCATTCCATATGGTATTCCAGATTCCAACGAAAAGCCAAGTGCTGCAGCATTTCCAGAGTCCGGTACACCAACAACGATATCAGCATCGACTGGATGTGTCTGAGCAAGGATCTTTCCAGCCATAATTCTTGAGTTGTAAACACTTACACCATCGATGCAACTATCTGGTCTTGCGAAATATATATATTCAAAGATACATCTTGCTGTCTTTTGCTGACACATACTTGTATCCGATACAATCCCATCTTTTGTAATTGTTACAATCTCACCAGGTAATACATCACGTACATACTCGGCACTTACTGCGTCAAGTGCACATGTTTCTGAAGCAAGAATATAACTATTATCTCTCTTACCGATAACAAGTGGATGAAAACCAAATGGATCTCTTGCTCCAATTAGTTTTCTTGGACTCATTATTATTAATGAGTAGGCGCCCTTAATTTTATGCATCGCATTCTTAACTGCTGATTCAACATTTGCTACATTAAGACGTTCTCTTGCAATATGATATGCAATTACCTCAGAATCGATTGTTGTTTGGAAAATGGCACCTGTATATTCTAACTCATGACGAAGTTCTAGTGCATTGATTAAATTACCATTATGTGCTAACGCTAACGTACCTTTTACATAATTAAGTACAAGTGGCTGTGTGTTCTCTCTTGTGCTTGCACCAGCCGTAGAATAACGAACATGCCCTACTCCAATATCTCCCTTTAATCCTTCAAGACTTTCTGGAGTAAATACTTCGTTCACTAATCCCATATCTTTCACAGATAAAACTTTACCTTTAGGTCCGTTTGTATCTGATACCGCAATACCACAACTTTCTTGACCGCGGTGTTGTAGGGCAAACAATCCATAATAGATTGAAGAAGCCACATCATTTCCATCTAGATCATAGATACCAAACACACCACATTCTTCATGTAATTCATCTGATATCATACTACTTAATTTATTTTCATTCATTCTGGTCGTTCCCCTATTATCTTTATTGGATTCCTAAACGCTTAAACACTTCCTCATAAGCGTCTTCTACTTTACCTAAATCTCTACGAAATCTATCTTTATCTAATTTATCATGTGTTTCGCTATCCCATAATCTACAAGTATCTGGTGAGATTTCATCAGCAAGAATAATCTCTCCATTACATCTTCCAAATTCCACTTTGAAATCAATTAATTCGATTCCACAAGAAGCGAAATACTTACATAATTCTTCATTTACTTTAAATACAAGTTCTGTAATCCTATCAATCTCTTCTCTTGTAGCTGCTCCAATTGCAATTGCATAGTAATCATTAATCATTGGATCACCAAGACCATCATCTTTATAACTGAATTCTAAAGTAGGAGCTAACAGCTTTGTACCTTCTTCAATACCAAGTTTTTTTGAAAAGCTTCCTGCTGCAACATTTCTTACAATTACTTCAAGTGGTACAATCTCCACCTTCTTAACAGCAGTTTCTCTATCACTAAGTTCTTCTACAAAGTGAGTTGGAATACCTGCTTTTTCAAGAATCTTAAACAAATGATTACTCATTTTGTTATTAATAACACCTTAACCAACAATAGTTCCTTTTTTCTAACCATTGAATGCAGTTGCGGCATCTTTGTATTCTACAATGT
>NZ_CBDLAM010000272.1:0-3852 GCF_965301125.1 Anaerosporobacter sp.
AGTGATAGTAATATCATGCTTAGTCTTTGATATTTATTATAAGTTGGTATTATTAAAGAAATGTACATTTTACCCTCCACTAATATCTTATCTTAATACTGTTTTAACTATAGCCTTTTGCATCAAGCAAATAATTTCCTGAAAATGATCCCAAATAAAAAAATGTTCTCCATTAAATTTATAAAAATCCATATTTTGACCTGCATATTCAGACCAATATGTAATTTCATTTTCCTCTATATTTTGATCTTCGTCTCCATATAAAATAGTCATATCACACATTACTTTTTCATTTTTTTCCATACATTGATATTCACCTAAAATTCTGAAATCTGCTCTTAAAATCGGCAAAAATATACTTTGTATTTTATCATTATAAAATTCATCTGTTAGCCCACCATATTCCGAAACAATTCTTAAAAATGTCTCATCAGAGTACTGTGGTATAAGAGTATCTCTCCGAATTAAATGTGGTGGTCTCTGTCCAGATATAAATATATGTAATGGCTTTTTCCAATTAAATTCCATTAATTTATAATAAGCCTCATAAGCAATTAATGCTCCCATACTGTGACCAAATATGATATAATCGCAATCTCTAGTATAATCAATGATATTTTTTGCTATATCCTCTCCAGCAGAACTTATACTTTTGTAAAATGTTTCTTCACCTCGACTCCCTCTGCCTGCTAGTTCTAAAAAAACTGGACTAAGCTCCTCTGGGAACAATTTTTTACATCTATAATAGGCATAAGAAGTTGCACCGGCATATGGAATTAAAAAAACCTTCACCTTATTCATTTTCTCTCTCCTATCATAATTATAATTCTCTTAGCATGGAACCTTATATAATATCCATGATAAGGATATATTCAATACACTAGATTATATTTATCAATTGAGCAACACATTATTTTCCATTTATTAACATGTTTATATTATTACATATTTTGTATTATTTTTCAAGTATTATATTTTTTTTTACATATTTGAACTAATTAAGTTCATTACTTGCCCTATCAAATGTCTTACTGTTTCATAATTTTTAATATCTAATTGACCGTCTGAAAACTCTACACCCGCTATTTCTTCTATATCAATCATCAATCGAAGGAAATCAATTGAATTCTCTGGTAATTTTATTAGTGGAACATCTAATAGCTGCTCTCGCATTATCCCATCCAACCGATATCGCTTTATAATATAATTTAATATCTTATCTTCTATACTTTCTTCCATAACCATGTCTCCAATTCACAGTATTTAATATATTTCTATGAACATAAAATATACTGTTCCTTTAATTTTTCGTTCAGATCTTGCAAATTAAACGCTAAAATATATCGCTCAATACTTCTTTTAATATTATCTTTGATAAACTGCTCTGGATTTGGTTCTATGCCATAATGTATCAAATTACTATATAGCTTTTCTCTTCTTTCTTGCACATCTAATTCCATGTAGAAATAATGTCCACAAACCAAAGTAGCACGTTGACAAAACTCTTGATCCTCCCTTATTAATTCTACATTTTTATCTTCTTCGATCCATTTCTTCCATTTATTAGATTTCATTACATAGTTATATAATGCTTCTTTTAGACCCGATTCTATATTTCTTATTTCTAAATGTTCTTTAAAATATTGTTTCTCCATCTCACAAAGAAGTAATATCGCTTCTGTTTCAGCTTTAGCAAACTCAGGTGCAACATTAGCCATAACAATCCCTTGTTCACCATGCTTTTCTAAAACATCTTTACTTAAATAATCTGCGTTATGTTCCTTTAACAACAAACTATTTTCATATGCTATGCTATAAAGTCCTTTAACATTTTCTTCTTCATATTTACCTACATTTTTATCCATTCTTACAAAAGTTCCTGTATCACCTACAATTAATTTAGGAAGAGTTGTTATACCTGCTTTATAAAAACCTTCCATCATTTTTTCAACATACTGAGCAAAGATTTGTAATGCACAATTATTTTTTCCTGTTTCCTCAAGGCTAATTTCATAAAGAATCTTTTGTATTTTCATTTTTTCCCTATATTCTTCTAACTTTTTTATAAGTATAATAGTCCGTTCCACAGCTAATTCTAAATCTACTTTATCTTCGAAATTCCAATCTCTTGACACATCTACATGTAAAAGTTCAAAGCCCTCACTCATATCCTCATAATAAGACTCTAAGCAAGAGCAAAATGCCTCATCATATGATATTTTATTTACATATTCTTTATCATTTTGCCATGGTCCACCATGATCTCTACACAAATATACATAATCCCATATTCCTAGGTTTTCAGCCTCACTATATACGTATTCTTTTAAGGAAGCAGCATTCCAACGATTAGCATAACCAAATCCACATCGACTCATTTCTATTTGATTCCGACTAGCAATCAATAATAAAGGGCAATTATACTCCTTACAGATTTCTAATGCCGAAGATACTACATTTTGACTCATTACGCCAACACCTAATATTGTGATTTTTTTCTTGCTTACTACATCTAGTAATGTCTCCAATTCCATCTTCATTTATCTTCCCCCATTAAACAAACGTTAGTTTCAAGTTTATTAGCATCTGATCAGACTATCATACCAAGTTCTTATTTCTTCATAATTATTTTCAAAGAGCAGTGAACCTGCTGTTATCACATCTGCTCCATTCTTAATCATCTCAGGGACTGTATTCTTACGTATTCCTCCATCTATCTGTATATCAAAATCATAATTACATTTATAATTCTTTAATTTAGCAATTTTATTGTAGACTTCATTATCAAACGTAGCACCTTTTATCCCCAATGCGGTCCCCATTAATACAATAACACTAATATATTGAAGATATGGTATAACGTTTTCTATTGATTCATCAATATTCAATACAAGTCCAGATTTCTTTTGTTTATCATGAATTGTTACTAACATATCCTCTAGATTTTCACACGTGTTAAAATGAATCATAAAAGTATCCGCTCCTGCATCAATCAACTCGTCTATTGTTGATATAGGATTTTGGCACATCAAGTGGATATCAAATGATTTTGATGTATATTTACGAAGTGACTTAATAATTGGTGCACTAAACAAAAAACCCTGAACAAAATTATTGTCCATAATATCAAAGTGATACGAATCAACATATAAATCGACTTTTTTTATAGTTTCTGCTAACCGATCCAATTCGCCAGACCAAAGTGATGCTGATATTTTCAACTTATTCATCTATCTTCCTCCCCATTAATTAAGTCATCTAATGCAATAATGCTGTTTTTGCTTATGGATTATACAAAAGTTTCCATTAATAATTTTTTAATAATAGATTAGTGAATTTATATTTTATGCTTATTTTATGCTTATTTACCCTTATTATTACTTATTTCGCCATCTCAAAGACGTAGATAGATACTTTCTCGACGCCATATATCAAGAAATCATCTAAATATCCTTATTTTCTCTCCCATTTCGTTATAACTAGAACTTTATTTAGATCGTATATGAATTCAGATATTCATATAATCCATCTGATAATTCCATGCTTCCATCCCATAATTGAATATTATATTTACTATTATAATCTTGGCATCGACGAAAACATATTGTTCTCACATCATTTGGTAAACTACTGCACATAGAAAAATCAGAATCTCCATTTAGTTTAGAAAAACTGTCACCCCAAATTTCTACTTCTTGGCTACTGTTTAAAAATATTTGTTTTTCTAACTTTTCATTTTTTGTATTCGATGCTGAAAATAACCTTCTAACTGCTAACCCCTTATCTACTCCTTTAATATTAAAATCAATTGCACACATGCCTCCCAATTTAGGTTCAACATCTATCTTATGT
>NZ_CBDLAM010000273.1:0-3552 GCF_965301125.1 Anaerosporobacter sp.
CAATTTGAGTTAGTCATTTCTGAAAGAAATTTTTCTTTAAAATCCGTTTCAGAGAGCGGCCGACTAATAAAATATCCTTGAGCGTAATCACAGCCAATCTCAGACAAGAACTGATATTCTTCTTCACCTTCCACTCCTTCAGCTATGACTTTCAAATCAAGTTGTTTCGCTATGGCTATTATTGTTTTTACAAGAGCTTGGTTCTCAACTTTTCGATTCATCCCAATGACAAATGATTTATCAATTTTCAAGTAATCAAGAGGATATTTATTTAGGTAACTAAGCGATGAGTATCCGGTACCAAAATCATCAATCGTTACTCTTATCCCCAGTTCCTTTAATTCGTATAACTTTTCTGTCATTGACTCTGCATACATTGCGATACTCTCAGTTATCTCTAATGTAATGTTACTCGGTTCAATTGGAATGTTCTTTATCGTGTTTTTCAAATGTTCTACAAACGATGGTTCGCTTATCTGTCTCACTGAAACATTAATACCAATTCTCAACGGCTTGCCCATTTCTTTTTGCCAACGGACAGTTTGTTCAATTGCAGTCTCCAACACCCACTGACCTATTGGTATAATCATACCTGTCTCTTCGGCGATTGGTATAAATTCATCTGGTGTAACTTTTCCTAATATTTCGCTATTCCACCGAATAAGCGATTCCATACCGATGATTTCATGTGTCTTCATGTCCATTATAGGCTGATAGTAAAGTTCCAATTCCTCTTTATCTAGCACAGTTCGTAATTGTTTTTCAATCATCATCTTCCTATAGAATTGGTGATGCATTTCTGAAGTATATAATTGATAATTATTTTTCCCTCTTTCTTTTACATAGTACATAGCGGTATCTGCATGTTTTATTAATGTATTAACATCATCGCCGTCATTTGGAAAAACACTAATTCCAATGCTTGGTGTAATAAAATACTCACAACCATCGACAATAAAGCCATGTTTAAATAGTTTCAATAATCCTTTTGCAAAAGCCTCACTATCTTCTACATTATAATGTGGAAGTAAAATAGTGAATTCATCACCACCAAGACGGTAAATATTGGCACATGGATGTTCTTGCTTTATTAACATTTCCATTCGTTTTGATACTTCTATTAACAAAAGATCTCCGATATCATGGCCTTGCGTATCATTGATATATTTAAATCGGTCTAAATCAATAAACATAATTGTATTCTGACTTGACTCCATTTTAGCTTTTTCCAAGAGATTCGTTAAATCCTTATTAAACATTCTTCTATTTGGTAAACCTGTTAAAGCATCATGATTGGCTTGGTACTTGATCTTATCTTCATGTTTCTTTCGTTCCGTAATATCTGTTGATACAGCAAGTAGTAATGAGCTATCACTTATATGAATGGGTACTTTAACGGTTTGTACCCAAACCTCTTCTCCTGAAGCAGATATAATTGATTCTTCTCTAATGAATTCCTTTTGTGATAAATTGCTTATGTGCTTGTCTTGATAAACATCTCTTTTTATTTCATCATCGGTTTTCCCTATCGTATCTTGAATATTGATCCCCATTAACTGAGCATATGATTGATTCATAAGTGTATAACGCCCATCTTCGTCTTTTGCATAAATATAGTTTGGGTTTAGATTAATGACCTCTAATAGAAACCTCTTTTGTTCAGATAGTTTTTTATTCATATTTTTTACTATCATAAGATGCATTCGACTTGAAAGAATTAAAACAGAAATAGCAAAGACCAAAATGGCAATCGAACTGGGAAGCAATCTTGACCATGGAAACATATTAAAAAAGCCGATTGTATATCCAATTATTGTGGAACCAATAAATTGTATTAAAAATGACCGTTCACTCTTCGTTTGGATATCTAAACTGATTAAAAAACATATAATCATATTAACGGCAAAAAAGAGAATATTGGAATTATAAATCCACGCTAGCTCTCCGTTAATGGGATAATAAAACGTATTAGAACCATATTGTACAAGTTCTAATCCCTTAATTTCATAAACACTCCATCCAACTATGTAAACATAAAGGGACAACACATAGCCTATGAAAACAGTCGTACCATTAACAAAAAGACTCCATTTCTTTTTATATTCATCATGGAGTAATTCTTGAACAATTGTATATCCTATATATAGAATCGTAGGTGTTACCATAATAGATCCAAATCGAAAAATCCTGAAAAATAGTAAAATTGTCTCTTCTTTAAATAGTTGATCTGCATATAAAAATGCCACATCTATTTGCCAAATCGAAGCAAAAAAAAGAAATAGAAAAATACTTTTTGCTAATTTACTTCTTTTGAATATTACTAACATCGTAATTCCAACCGAAAAAGGAATACACGCCAATATAATCAAAAATGTAAAAAACATGAACTGACCCTCCTATTCACGAGTCAATAATAGACAGGCATTATTACCACTACCACCATGATTCGTGATACATACTGACTCTACAGCTTGGTACCTCGTTTCATAAACAATCGGTACATCTTCAAATCCTTCTCCCGTAGTTTTTATCGTAGGTGGAATGAACCCATTTTCCATTGACAAGACGGATGAAATGATTTGCATTGCTCCTATCGCACCAAATGAATGCCCAATCATTCCTTTAATTGAAGTAATAGGTACTTCAGAACCAAATGTTTCTTTGAGGATAAAACGTTCAATCTGATCATTTAATTCAATCCCAAGTGCCTGACTATTTACATAGGTTGGTCTTTTATTTCCAAGGGTATCTTGAAAAACTTTAAGCATATGTCTACCAGTTGTATCAGAACTTAATAGTCTGGTTCCTTCATTTCTTGAAACGACACTTTCAATTTTTCCGTATATCTTCTGCTGTCGAGCAACTGCAGACTGTTTGCGTTCTAGGACAATTACACCAGCTCCCTCAGATAAAACAAAACCTTTATGCTCTGATGAAAATGGAACTCCAGCTTTTTCAATTGAGCTCTCCTTTGAGAGTGCTCTTGTTTTTTTAAAGCCATTGATTGTCCACTGACCTAAAGGAGCATCTGCGCCTCCTACTATACAAGCATCTACACTACGAGACTCCAGTAGCTGTTTCCCAATCATTACTGCATCTATGCTGGCTGCACATCCAGTTGTTACAGTTAATGCAGTTCCACAGGTCCCAATGGCTTCAGCAATAGAAGATGAAAGTGTATGCGTATCGACGATTGAAACTCCATGAATCGGAAATTTCTTTAGATCATTAGCATCAGCTGCGTATTTTTCGATTTCAAGAATGGCTCCAGCAGATGTTCCCATAACTACAGCTATTCGATGTGGCTTATAATAATCTAGGTTTGACATTTCAGCTGCATCCATCGCAGCTGAAATCGCTATTCTTACAGAACGTGGGTGTCTACGATAATTCGTCCCTTTTATTTCTAGGAAGTCTTCATCTATCAAACCGACAACAATACCAGAATCTGAATGTTCATCATGCTTTAAAATGGTTTGCGTACAAATCCCTTTATTTAGTACATTTAATAAACCACTCTCATCCAAAGCACCTGGCGCTTTTATTCCATAC
>NZ_CBDLAM010000273.1:3562-3837 GCF_965301125.1 Anaerosporobacter sp.
ATTTTATCCTCTTATACATGTCGATACTATCTAGTTCGAATTGCACTTTATCAAACCGAAATGGTACTTGGTTGTGAACCATTGATACTAGCCTTCCAATCGTGAGTGATATGAGAAACCGTTACAACTATATTTCATTGGTAAGTTGCTCCTTACGATTGCTCTTTTTTGTTTAAGAGAACACGAAAACCTCCGCAATCTTCTATTGCGGAGGAAATATAATAAGGAAACAAAAAAGGGGTACCTACGCAGTATACTAATCTGCATTGGCACCC
>NZ_CBDLAM010000274.1:0-3827 GCF_965301125.1 Anaerosporobacter sp.
CTTATACCAAAAGAGAATTTCTCGTTAATAACCACAGAAATCATACTAGATATAACTGTTATCAATTGACTTCCGAATAACATTACTATGTATATTACCAAAGATTGTACTATTGCTCCTCCATTCGTTGCAGAATCAATAATATCTTTTGTTACCACCGCCAACACAACAGTTACAAGCGTTGCTACCAAATCAAGAGATAATAATAAAGCTATCTTTGGGATATATGGCTTAGAGTAACTTATTAGCCACGCCATATATTTTGATTGATTTCTCCAATCTTTAAAAAAATTTCGTATTTTAAGCAAAATTACACCTCATCCCAAACGGATTTCTCACACCAGCAAAAATAACAACTTTTCATCACTGAATACCATTTGCGAACATACTTGTTCACAAATGGTATTCAGCTTACAAAAAGTTGTTTTCTAATATCATAGTTATTTACTTAATTAGCGGCAGCCGCCTCTACCAGTTTTACCATCTCCAAAAATATCTCCATTTTTTGGACCTGAAAATGTTGGGATTTCATATTTTCCATCGTTAGATGTATAAGTACCATCTTGTACTGTACCATTAAGTGCAAAATATTCTGTATCTCTTAAGCTTAATTCCTTCATTTCTGGTGAATTCCATTCTTTCATAATAAGTTCTCCCTTCGATAATAAAAGTTTCAAAATAATTACTGCTCATTTGATATTGTTATAATATTACATATCCAAGTTAAAATCAACATTTCTAACAACATTGTTACATTTCATTCCACTTTCTTTCTTTTCTACATACTTAACTAATAATAAGGAGTATAATAATTTCATAACTTCAAAATCACTTCCCTTAGGAAATCCATCTTTATAGTCCTCAAGTTGTTTTTTGACCGTGTCAATTTCTAATAATTTTTTAGCTATTTTACTTTCTGTAATCTTAATACATTGAGGATATATATTAGACCAATTTTTATTAATTCTATCTACCAAATCTGCACTTTGTTTTCCCTTATGTGCCCAATCACTAAGTATATGGTCTGGAACATATCCTTTTAAATATTCTCTTACTAATCGTCTACTAACACCGTTATACACAAATTGATGTTCTGGTATTCTTAAACAAAATTCAATCATTCTTCTGTCTCTTGTTGGATCTCTAAGAAGGACTCCCGTCATTAATGACATTCTAGTCTCTATCTCTCCGATTTGAACTAATGCATTATCGTAATACATATATGGCCGATATTCCTCTTGGGTAAGCTTCAAATTAACATTCATATTATATCTCTTATCTTTAAATCGCTCTTGGGTGTTATAAAGCTCAACCAGCTTTTTATTCACATATACTTTACCAAACATATCTTCTTTTGTTACTTGTGTATCTTTTCGTCTTAACCCATTAAATAGATCTCTATACACATTTCTTCTACCCTTATGATAGCAAGTATTAAAAGCATTTACTTGTTTATATAGTTCAAGAAATTTCCCTTTCTTTAACAGAGTTGTGAAATAGATTTCAAAACTACCGAAGGATATTGTTGTATTGCCATACTGACCTGTTAACATGATTCTACAATTATTATCTCTTGCTTGTTTCATCGCCTCTAACATCCATATTACATTCTGTAACGCCTTATATGGAAGCTCAAAGTAACTCATAATTTCTTCTGCAGGATCCCAACAATTTTTATCTTTACACGCAATAAAATTAGGTTCGATATTGCTAAACACCTTTACTGTCTGTTCTACCGATGCTTTTTCATTATGTATGTAATATTGTCCTTCATCACTATCTTGTTGATATTCAGGAATTGAAGTATACGAATATAACTTCTCATTCTTTTTCTCAAGGTATGGTGCGGCAAAAGCTGCCACGGAATTGGAATCTAATCCACCGCTTAATAATATGGATGTATTCGCTTCTGATCGTAAAGTATCCTCAACACATGACTTAAATAATTCAATAAACTCTTCTTTGTATTCCTTATCCTTTTTTTTATAATGAATATCAGAGAACGGGCTATAATATGTAATCTTTTCACATTCATTCTTCGTTAGCACCAATGCTTTACCTGGTGATAACTTAAAGATATTCTTATAGGGAGTTTCTTCACTCTCTGTGTACATGGCTAATTCATTCAATGCAAGATAATCATTAATCCATCTAAGATTCCAATCTACATTTCGTTCTAAAACTTGTATAATCGGATCTATTAAAGTAGAAAAATATAGTACTCCTTTATCATAATGATAGTATATGCTTCTACTTGCAACACTATCTGCTGCTAAATAAGCCTCTCCTTTATTAATATCATAATAAAAGAAAGAATATGTCCCAAGAAACATAGAAAAGCACTCTCTTCCATACTCACGAATCATATGGTACATAATTTGTCCATCTGTATATTCTTGACATGTTGATCCATTAATACTTAATTTGTTTAAGAGTTCTTCTCTGTTGTCAAGAATCACATCTGCCACAAAAACTATATTATCAGTATGATAGGGCATCGTTTCGTATTTCGCCTCTTTTGTGAAGTATTGTCCTCCATATCCAACACACATATGAGCCTTATTGTATGAGTTATATGTATCAATCTTATACTTCTTATATGGTTCTTCCATAATTATAGCCTCGTTTTCTAAGGCTTTTTTCTTGTTAAAATCGATTAATCCCCAAATAGCTGACAAGTTCTTTCCTCCTCTAACAGGATTCTATGCTTATAAAATCTTTCTCAACAAGATTCTGTAGAAAATCTTGTACCGATGATTCACATGTTTCTCTGTCTACATCATATATTTCAAGAAGCTTCTCAATAATACCTATCACTGTAATATCATATTGCATCAAGTCCCAAATATCATTAGCCGCACCTTTTAACATAAAATATTTACCTGACTCAAAATCAATCATGACTTTTTCTCCAGCTAGCTCAGATATTTCTGGGTGCTTAATAAGTTTGATTTTACCATTCATCTTCTATCTCTCCCTTAACCTTCTAAATTGTTTATTATGATATTACTAATTTCATCTGAGTAATCCTTACCTTTCGGCCTAGTTATCAGTATCATCTTTACTCGATTGGCACACTCTATGCATTTCCTAAATATATTTTTATTCAATCCCCCTCTCCTAAAGGATTCAATAGCATACTGATTTTGCAGTAAATATTGAAGTTTATTGTTGCCCTGTAATTCTTCAACTACTAACTCTTCATCATCGGTTATATCCAAAAAGGCCATTAAATGTATCGGTTTTTTGATATTACAAAACTCTTCTTCTGTTAGTTGTAATGCGTACTTATCACGTTCTTCCTCTAATTCAATTAAAGTATTGATATCGAATCCAAATCTAGTAGTCGTATCCTTACACATCTTCTGTTGAGGGTAACCTGGATAAGCATAAATATAATCTTCTTCTGCTATTGCTACTACTGTATCATCCGCTAAGAACACCCCTCCTTTTTCTCTTAAGGCCAAGGATACTGTTGATTTCCCTGCTCCTGATACACCACTCACTACTACTGCTTTATCTCCAAATACAACTGCTCCCCCATGTATAGCAATTGTTTCTCTTTGGTATAATATATTTCCTAAGCATGTCCCGAGTATAATTGCTCGGATATGTTTTATGTTATAGCGTTTTGCAAGAGTTACTACAATTTCTCTTCCATTTAACATCAAGAAATCGCCTTCATTCTCGTAATAGACCCAACTATATTCTCTTAGGAACACAGAAGAATAACTACCATTTGACTTCTTATTAAGAATAAACTCAGGCATATTTCCAGATCCAATTGTGACATCCTCTGCAGTTGTTTCAAGACTCTCATATGCGTC
>NZ_CBDLAM010000275.1:0-3741 GCF_965301125.1 Anaerosporobacter sp.
GGCTAAGGGAGTAAGGCCTTATATATAACTATACAAAAAATACTTAAAACCCCCGGCGCCGGATTTGAAAAATGTACGTAAAAATGTACATTAATTTAATAAAATGAAATATTAAATATTAAATCAAATTTGACATTGATATGAGTTTGGAAAGGAGAGTAATGAGTACATATAGAAGTGAACCAGAAGACATATCAAGACCTATTACATTTGATATTGCTTTTCTTGGATATACAAGAGATTTATCAGTTTATGGATTAAGACAATTTGCTGAAAACAATGAAGAGCAAATATTGAAATTCAATAAAAGTCGAGATAACTGTGTTTTATATCTTAAAGACGGAACTAAAATTACTGCAATAGGCTATAGCGAAAACTGGTGTCGTGGATATAAATTTGATCAACTCATACTATTCGATGATGATAGATGGAAGATTGTATTTGATAAAGTGAGAGAAATACATAACATAGTACTTGGGACTATGTGTATATCAAATGTGCCAGAAGATTTCCAAATATTATATTATGAAGATATACAGTAAAATGAGTTCTTTATTAGATTATTTGATTTAGAAAAGAAAGGAAAAATTTGCAGTTATTAATAGGAATATTTATAGGTTCAATTCTTGGGGCTGTTATTACGTCATTATTTTCGGCTAAAGCCTATGACAAAGGTTATGAAGATGCGAGGAATAACAAATAATATGTAACATAGACAGAAAGGAACAACTAGATTGATGAAGATAGAAATAATAAACAAAGAGGAACTAATAGATTTATATAAGAATCATGGATTATTTGCTTGTACCTGTTACGATACAGACGACAAGTATGCAGACAAGGTGGGCAAGAGTTGCAACGAAAGTCAACATATGAGTGGTAGTCGCTGCGAGTATATTAAATTTAGATTATACGATATCGATCGAGGGAGTTCAGAACAACTCATGCGCCATGAAATAGGTGTATCATACGATGAAATTGACAAGTATGCCTATAACGACAGAATTGAAATACTTGTAGATCTTAATCCTTCGTCGATAGTTAAGAATATGCAATCATTTAGATACGTTGATAAAAATGAATTTACATATTCTATACCAACAAATATTATAAAAAGCACTAAAGCATTAGAGAGGTATGAGAATCTTATGGATTCCATTGATAGAACAAGGAAAGAAATTAGAGACATTTTAGTAGATGAAGGTATTTGTGATTATAAACAGGCAGTAGAAGATGCAAACTTTGTTCTACCTCGTGCTACTAATTTAACACTTACAATAGGATTTACGCCAGAAGCATTAATGCATTTTATGCATAAGCGTCTATGTACTCGTAGCCAAGAGTTTATCCGTAAAATAGCGGTACAGATGAAAGCAGAAGTAAACAGCGTCCTACCAGAGTATGCAAGTCAATTAGTTCCTCATTGTCAACACCTTCTATGGTGTCCTGAAAGTAAACGAAAAACATGTAAAGCTTATCCATCTAAGGATGAATTAATTAAAATATTAGATCAAATAAAATAATCATGATAAAACATGTTTATATAAATATTACATCATAAGGAGGAATCGAATATGAGTATTACACTTTACTCAAACCACTGTCCACAGTGCAGATATTTAGAAAAGTTGCTTAAAGACCTGAATTACGAGTATAAGGAAGTGAATGATTTGGATATCATGCAAAGCAAAGGCTTTATGTCTATGCCAATGCTAGAAGTAGATGACAATGTTATGAATTTTGCAAGTGCATTAAACTGGATTAAAACTACAAAATAACAACGAGGGAGAATTATATGTCAGACGTATTAACAAAATATCAAAGATATCAAAAATATTTAAAATTTATCAACGAGTACAAGAATGCAATAAACGCATCTACTGGTAGTCAGGTAGACTCTAATGCAAATGTGGAGTGTAAAAATATTGCCACCATGAACGGCGAGATATTTAAAAAGGATTACATATATTTAAATAGACTTATGATGATTGAAAAAATTACTGAGCTATACGGTGAAGATTTAGCGGTTGATTACATTTTAGAATTAGAAAATCACGACGGATACAAGCATGACGAAACAAGTATTTTTCCATATTGTGTTAGTATCACCATGTATCCATTTTTATTTGATGGACTTAAATCAATAGGTGGAATATCTGACGCCCCAAAACACTTAAAGTCATTTGCAGGAGAATTTATTAATTTGATTTTTGCAATAGCATCGCAGTTTGCAGGGGCAGTTTCGACACCAGAATTTTTAACTTACATGGATTATTTTGTGAGAAAAGAATACGGAGATGAGTATTATAGCCATGCAAATAAAGTTGTAGATTTGTCAAATAGAGAAAGAACAATAGATGATATTATTACAGACGTATTTCAACAAGTAGTTCATTCTTTAAACCAACCAGCCGCAGCAAGAAATTTTCAAAGTGTTTTTTGGAACATTGCTTATTTTGATCATCCGTACTTCAATGGAATATTTGACGGATTTGTATTTCCAGATGGAACCTTACCACAATGGGACAGTGTAAATTGGTTACAAAAAAGATTTATGAACTGGTTCAATAAAGAAAGAACAAAAAAACCTCTTACTTTCCCTGTAGAAACGATGAATTTGTTAAACGACGGTAAGGACTATGTCGATAAAGAGTACAAACATTTTAATGCCGAAATGTACGCAAAAGGACATTCGTTTTTTACATATACTAGTGATACTGTTGATAGTCTAGCTTCATGTTGCAGATTGAAAAACGCAATTACGGATAATACTTTTTCTTTTACACTAGGAGCTGGCGGAGTTGCTACTGGCTCAAAAGGGGTATTCACAATAAATATAAACAGATTGGTTCAAAATGCTGTTAGAAATAACCAAGATATCTCTGAAGCAGTTAGAGAACAAACAAGAAAAATACATAAATATTTAAATGCCTATAACGAAATATTAAAGGGATATTTAGAATCAAAGATGCTTCCAGTTTTTGATGCTGGGTTTATCTCTATGGATAATCAATACTTAACAATTGGAATCAACGTATTTGTCGAAGGAGATGAATTCCTAGGAATCGAAATTTCTCCTAATGAGGAGTATTATAATTATGGAGAGATGATATTGAAACCAATCTATGAAGAGAACAAGAAGGCAAAAACAAAAGATGTTATGTTTAACACAGAATTCGTACCAGCCGAAAATCTTGGAATAAAAAACGCAATGTGGGATAAAAAAGATGGTTATGTAGTACCGAGAGATTGTTATAATAGTTATTTTTATATTGTAGAAGATGAAAATTCAAATCTCTTAGATAAGTTTATTCTTCACGGCGACAGATTATCAAATTATTTAGATGGCGGTTCTGCACTTCATGCGAATCTACAAGAGCATTATTGTATATTGGAAGAGAATTTCGAAGTTTTCAAAAGAAAGACAGAAAGAAGCCGATAAACGACATTATGAATAATCTAAAATATATAAATTACTATATCGGATATCAAGAAGTTCCGAATGAAATATCATTGTGTATTAATATTAGCGGTTGCCCTTACAAATGTGAGGGCTGCCATAGCCAATACTTATGGGAATATGACGGTAATTATATTGCTAACGATTTAGATGAATTACTAAAAAAATATGATGACATGATTACTTGCGTTTGCTTTATGGGTGGAGATCAAAAATTAAAAGAACTATCTTCGTTATTATCTAAAGTAAAAGATAATTATGGAATAAAGACATCTGTTTAT
>NZ_CBDLAM010000276.1:0-3734 GCF_965301125.1 Anaerosporobacter sp.
ATATGCTTTTTCTAAAATTTGCTTTTCATTAGAAAACTTTAATAAATGATATGCCTCATGAAACTTATAATAACCTGAATCCATAAAATACTCTTCACGTTGTGGTTTACTATAATAACTATCAGACATCATCAAATACCAATGTACATCTTTTGACACTAAATCAGAAGGTGTATTAAATGTATATTGACTCTTTCCAACATACTTAATGATACTGGTATCTACTCCGGTTTCTTCCTTTACTTCACGGATGGCAGTCTCTTTATATTCTTCGCCTTCTTCTACCGTACCCTTTGGTAAAACCCAACCTTCGTATTTGTTCTTATAGTTCTTATACAGTAATAATATCTTTCCTCTGAATATAACCACACCGCCACAGCTCGTTGCCTCAATCATCGCAATTCCTCCTGTACTATGGTGTGTCTTGTCCTAAAGATAGTATACCTCTTTTCATAGTGATTTTCAACCAAAAAATATGGCGAGTTTTGTTATATTTTACGAACATTGGCAAGAAAATAGTTTTCCTCTTATCGGCTAAAATAATTATCCATGATTTTTTTCGCTATTGGTACAGCATAATCACTACCAGTACCAGCTCCTTCCACAATAACACTAACTGCAATCTGTGGATTATCTGAAGGTGCAAATCCAACGAACCAAGCATGAGAAGATTTTCCCGAATCATATTCAGCAGAACCTGTTTTACCTGCTGCTTGATACTTGCTACTACTTAATTTATATCCAGTTCCATCGCTCACAACTTCTTCCATCATATCAGTAAGTGCTTTCGCTTCTTTAGCTGTCATTAAGTCACCATATGAAGAAGGCATATTCTTACTAACAACATCACCAACATAATTTTCAATATGATCAACTACATATGGTTTCATTAATGTCCCGCCATTAGCAATCGCACTTACAATCATAAGATTATGCATTGGTGTAATTAATGTATTTCCTTGACCAATTGACGTCTGCGATGTTAAAGTATCTTCTGAATCAGAATTTAGAGTAAAAGAACTCGTCTTATATGAAAATGGTAATGGCAGTTCAGAATTGAACAATAACGAGTCACAAGTACTAAGCCAAGACTTTTTACTGAGTTTTGTTCCAATTGACGCAAATGTTGCATTACAAGACTTAGCAAAAGCTGTTTTTAGATCAACAGTACCATGAACCTTATGATTGTAGCAGTTAATCGTCATACCATCCACTGTAAAACTACCATTACATGTATATTTAAATTTCTTATAATTTGAGTTTTCTCTCATATATTGTAGAGCTGTAACAATCTTGAATGTAGAACCAGGAGGATACAATCCCTGTGTAGCTCGATTAATCAAAGCAGAATTATTATCACTATCGTCGGTCAAATTCTCCCACTGAGATGTGATCTGATTTGGATCATAATCTGGTTTTGATACCATAGCTAAAATCTTACCTGTACTTGGTTCTGATACTACTACAGCACCTTTATGATTACCAAGAGCATCGTATGCGACCTTTTGTAACTCTACATCTAACGTTGTTACAATATTATCACCAACATTTTTCTTCTCCGATAACTCATTAATGATTTTTTCTATTGGATTTGCATTTGAAGTTAACATATTAAAGTTTTCTGATAGCTCGATACCTGTTTTGCCCTTATCAAATCTTCCTACTACATGTACAAACATATCTCTATAAGGATAAACACGTTTACTATTTCCATCATCATCTTCTATTGTTTGTGCTAAAACTTCACCTTTATTACCAAGTATCTGCCCTCTGACAACTCTCTCTGCTAATAAATCCTGACGTTTGTTATACGTATTGTTAATTACAGCCTTACTATCAGCAAACAAGAAATGTGCAAAATTAGCAAGTAATAAAACAAATAGCCCAATAAAAATATAAGTCACAACTAGAATCTCACGATTTGAACTACGACGTTTCGTTTTCCCGTTCAAATTTTCCTGTAAAGCTTGTTGTGCATCGTGTTGCATATTTTGCTGTGAATTCTTTTTTGAATTCTGCTTCGAATTTAATTTTAATTTTTGCTTCAAGTTTTGTTTCGAATTTTGCTTTACATTTTGTTTCGCTTTCTTTTTAGAATTTTGCTGCTTATTTGGCTTTTGCTTTATAGGCTCTTGATGCTCTCTATAAACAGTATTATCTTCCCTACTAGAATTATTCTCAAAGAAACCTTCCTCTTCCAATGATTGTTTAATCATCGCACTATAGTCGTCTTCATCATATTCACTAGTAGAATAATTATAAGACTTTTTAGCTGGTTGCTTAGTAGATTTATTTGACATTTGTTTGTTCGTCTTCCTACTTGTTTTCTCATTATGTTTCTGATTTTTATTGTTATTCTGATTTTTCTTTCCTATCAACCTAATCATCCTCATTCATCTTGATAAGTAATTATTTGTTACGTACATATAAGCCTTGTATAATGCAGAAAATAATTACTGTACTTAATACAGAACTACCACCATAACTAATTAATGGTAAAGTAACCCCTGTAGAAGGTATGAATTTCGTTACGCCACCAATCGTTAAAAACACTTGAAATCCATACACAATACCTAATCCTAATGCAGTTAATTTATAAAAAGTCCGTTTCATCTTCATAGCAATATTAATGAACATGATAAAACAACTCAAACAGATTAGAATGATACAAAAAGCTACAATACCCCCAAGTTCCTCAGATATCGCTGAGAATACAAAGTCACTCTCTACTACAGGAATACTACTTGGCAAACCTTTTCCTAAACCAAGGCCAAACCAACCCCCAGTTCCTATTGCAAACAAAGATTGTGTTATCTGATATCCTTCTCTATCTATATGGCTCCATGGGTCTTTCCATGCCATAACCCTAACTCTTACATGGCTGAATAACTTATATGCTATGAAAGCAGCCGCCGAACCACCAAATAGACCCAAAGCAAGGTAACCAGCATTATTAGAAGCAACATAAATCATCATTAGATAAGTAATGAAGAATATAAGAGCTCCACCTAAATCTTTCTCAAGTACTAATAATATAACATGTGCACCCGCTAGTACAGATACTATTACAACTTGTTTAAAATCACTGGTTTTTGATAATAATGATGCAATGAAAAATACAAACAATATCTTCACAAACTCAGAAGGTTGAAATCCAACGCCACCGATATACAACCAGTTTGTAGCTCCATACTGTGTTCGTCCAAAAACTAATACAACTAATAACAAACCAATACCTATGACTGCATAAACAAACCCAAGATTCTCAATCCATTTTGTTTTATCAATAATGAACGGTACGACTACACAGATTGCTATTGATATACTAGCTATTGCAAATTGCTTAACTGCCAATGAATAAGATAGCCTCGTTAGCATTACAAAACTAAACATTAATAGCATTAACATATTATTCAAAATCAAGCGCGATAAATTTTTATACACAACCTTATATACTGCTAGTACAATCGCAAAAAATGCTATCTCAAACAGATATAAGATTATGATCTGCATATTCTTAGTCTCTAAAAACAATACAAGATAGCAGATGAAATGTATCGCATACATTAAACCTATTTGTTTGTTAAATTTACTATTTTGTCTTTTCTTATCACTACTACGAAAGACAGTAAAACAATATAGAGTGTAGATTGCCAATAAGATTATTATTAAATATCTTGACAATTCTATTACTAAATTCTCCATCTGATCACCTACTCTATTCCACGATTATA
>NZ_CBDLAM010000277.1:0-792 GCF_965301125.1 Anaerosporobacter sp.
AGATATAGTAGAACAACAATTCTACTATATCTTTATTATCATACTTTAAACTACTTAGCGTAATCAATTACTCTTGATTCACGAATTACATTTACCTTAATTTGTCCTGGATACTCTAGTTCTGACTCAATTTGTTTTGATAAGTCACGAGCAAGCAATACCATTTCGGCATCACTAATCGCATCAGGAACTACCATTACACGTACTTCCCTACCTGCTTGTATTGCAAAAGACTTATCCACTCCCTTAAAGCTATTCGTAATATCTTCTAATTGTTTTAGTCTGTTAGTATAAGTTTCTAAAGTTTCTCTTCTTGCGCCAGGTCTTGCAGCTGATATTGTATCGGCTGCTTGTACTACACAAGCGATCAATGTTTCAGGTTCCACATCACCATGATGCGATTCTACTGCATTGATTACAATAGGGGATTCTTTGTATTTTCTACATAAATCAACACCTATTTGAATATGTGAGCCTTCCATTTCGTGGTCTACAGATTTACCAATGTCATGTAATAATCCAGCTCTTTTAGCCATCTTAACATCTAAACCGATTTCAGCAGCTAAAAGCCCAGATAAATGTGCAACTTCTATTGAATGTTTCAATGTATTCTGACCATAACTTGTTCTGAACTTCATTTTACCTAAAAGTCTAACTAGCTCTGGGTGAATTCCATGAACACCAACTTCTAAAGTTGCTGCTTCACCTTCTTCACGTATCATAACTACGACTTCTTATTGTGCCATATCAACCATCTCTTCAATTCTAGCAGGATGAATACGAACATCTACA
>NZ_CBDLAM010000277.1:802-1892 GCF_965301125.1 Anaerosporobacter sp.
ATTCCAACATCAAGTGTTTCAGCTGCACCTTCCACTCGGATCATAGACTCTACTAGCTTCTTTGACTTTTCTTTCTTTTCTTCAATTCTAGCTGGATGAATACGTCCATCTACAATTAATTTCTCTAAAGCGATTCTAGCAACTTCTCTTCTTATAGGATCGAATCCTGATAAAATTACAGCTTCTGGTGTATCATCAATAATTAAATCAACACCTGTCATAGTTTCTAACGTACGGATATTACGTCCTTCTCGTCCTATGATTCTACCTTTCATTTCATCGTTTGGAAGTTGAACTACAGAAATCGTACTTTCTGCTACATGGTCTGCAGCGCATCTTTGGATAGCTGTAACAACATATTCTTTTGCTTTCTTGTCAGCTTCCTCTTTAGCTTTACTTTCAAGTTCTTTTACTAACATTGCTGTTTCGTGTTTTACTTCGTCTTCAACAGTTCTTAAAAGATAATCTTTTGCTTGTTCGGAGGTCAGTCCAGAAATCTTCTCTAACTCCTGTAATCTTCTATCGTGAAGTTCTTCAACCTCAGCTCTTAACTTATCAAGCTCAATTTCTTTTACAGATAGTTTAGATTCTTTCTTTTCTAGTGCTTCAGTTTTTCTATCTAAAGTTTCTTCTTTAGTTAGAACACGTTTTTCATAACGTTGTAATTCTGCTCTTCGTTCCTTAGTTTCCTTCTCAAGCTCATTTTTAGTTTTTAATGACTCTTCCTTTGCTTCAAGTAGGGCTTCTCGTTTCTTAGTTTCAGCTGTTTTCAAAGCTTCATCTATGATTTCCCTTGCTTTATCTTCTGCATGTCCAATTTAATCTACATATACCTTTTTTCTATAAGATATAGCGAAATGCCATACAGTAGGAACGACAATTACCAAGGTAATTACAATAGCAATCACTACTGGAACTATATATTTTAGCACAGGAGCACCTCCTTATTCAATTTTCATTGTACGTTGATACAACACTTAAATTTTATACTGTTTTAGAATGGATGTCAAGTATAGTTAATACTATTTTATGCAAATTGTCTAAAATATGAGAAATTATATGTTTTTTTTCATTTTATTAACGATTATGT
>NZ_CBDLAM010000277.1:1902-3718 GCF_965301125.1 Anaerosporobacter sp.
GTATGTAACAACCATATTTTCAAAATTCTTACTATTATATATAAGCATGTATTAAGAAAAATCCAAATTACAGAATGATTGATTCTATAATCTGGATTTAACTAAAATGAAATATATTCACGAATTTCTTCTGAAGAAAAGCCTTTTCTATATAAGAATGCTCCTACTTTTCTCTTTTCCTCTGCTGTAAGTTCCTCCAAACGCTCCATAGAACCGATTTTCTTAATAATAGCCCGCACAATTGCATTACTTTCATTATCATATTCTTCTTCAAAGGCCATATTGATATATTCTTTAGAAACGCCCTTTTGTTGTAATGTAAAAGCAATCTGTTTACGGCTTTGGGAATCTTTTTTAAATCTTACATAATTTCTTGCATAACGTTCATCATCTATATACCCATATCCAGTTACATAAGTAAGTGCATCATCAATTACTTTCGGTGGATAGTATAGTTTAGCAAGTTTATCACGTAATCCTTTTTCTGAATAATCCATGGATTTAAGTAAGAACATTGCCTTCATTTTTGCTCTTCTAAGAACAACGTCCTTATAGATTTCTTCAAATTCTTCTGACGAGATTTCCATCTGTTCTTCTAACTTATATTTACGAATATCAGTAACATAGAGGAGGAATACAAATTCCCCCTCCACATAAATCCGATATCTTTTCTTATCAATTTGCTCGATTTTTGTAAGAATCATCCTTATTCTTCATCCATATCCATATCTAAATCTTCATTAGCGGCTTCACTTGTGGCAGCTATCACACCATCAAGATTGAATTTTGCACGTACCTTTTGCTCAATTTCTTCAAATATATCCGGATTTTCTTTTAGATATAATTTGGCATTCTCTCTACCTTGACCAATCTTAGCATCATTGTATGCATACCATGCACCACTCTTAATTACGATATTTTCATTGGCTGCTAGATCAAGCACATCACCTTCTCTAGAAATTCCTTGTCCAAACATAATATCGAATTCTGCCTCTTTAAATGGAGGTGCAATCTTATTCTTAACTACTTTAATTCTTGTACGGTTACCTACGATTTCTCCACCTTGTTTTAAAGCTTCAATTCTTCGTACATCCATTCGGATTGATGAGTAGAATTTTAATGCTCTACCACCAGTAGTTGTTTCAGGGTTACCAAACATTACACCAACTTTTTCACGTAACTGGTTGATAAAGATAACAATACAGTTAGACTTACTGATTACAGCTGTTAACTTACGTAATGCTTGAGACATAAGTCTTGCTTGTAGACCTACGTGGCTATCTCCCATATCTCCATCAATTTCAGCTTTTGGTACTAATGCTGCAACAGAATCGACAATAACGATATCAACAGCTCCAGAACGAACCATTGTCTCTGTAATTTCTAAGGCTTGTTCTCCATTATCTGGTTGTGAGATATATAGATTATCAATATCAACACCAATATTCTTTGCATATACTGGATCAAGAGCATGTTCTGCATCGATAAAACCTGCAATACCGCCTTTTTTTTGTACTTCAGCAACCATGTGTAGTGCAACTGTTGTCTTACCACTTGATTCTGGTCCGTACACTTCTACAATTCTTCCCCTTGGCACACCACCTAACCCTAAGGCAACATCAAGACTTAATGCCCCCGTAGGTACTGTTTCTATATTCATATGAGCACTTGTATCACCAAGTTTCATAACAGATCCTTTTCCATATTGTTTTTCAATTTGAGCCAAAGCAGACTCTAATGCTTTTAATTTATTATCATCTTTCATTATCATCTCTCCTTTATGTAGCGAACTAATGTTCTCTTACTATCAATATAG
>NZ_CBDLAM010000278.1:0-3649 GCF_965301125.1 Anaerosporobacter sp.
AAAATGGTGCTATATACTTATGCCAAGTACATCATAATGAATAAATGCGAAAAAACTGTGAACGTTTATACGTTTCACAGTTTTTTCACATTTAAATATTCATTTTTATGAATTTATATTCTCGATTTGCCAATCAATTGGTTCTATATTATGTTGCTTCAAAAACTCGTTTGCTTGGGAAAATGGTTTACTTCCAAAAAATCCACGATATGCAGACAATGGGCTTGGATGAGGTGCTTCCAGTATTAGATGTTTCGGATTGGTTAGCATCTTCTTCTTAGATTGTGCTGGTCTCCCCCAAAGGAAATACACAATAGGTCGGTCTTGTGCATTAACAGCTTGGATTACCGCATCAGTGAACATCTCCCAACCTCTTCCCTGATGTGAATTGGCTTGATGTGCCCTTACTGTAAGTACGGTATTCAATAGTAGTACACCTTGGTCAGCCCATTTCTTAAGATATCCGTTATTAGGAATATAGCAACCACAATCCTCCTGCAATTCCTTATATATGTTCTGTAGTGACGGTGGAATATCCTTCTGCATTGGCAATACCGAAAAGGATAATCCATGTGCTTGATTCACATTATGATAGGGATCTTGTCCAAGCAAGAGTACCTTTACTTCACTTAGCGGCGTAAAATGAAACGCGTTAAAGATATCTTCTATTGGAGGATATATAACATTTTTTGTATATTCCTCTTTAACAAATTGATATAGTTCTTTATAATATGGCTTATTAAACTCTCCACCCAAGGAATCTAGCCAATCATTTGTAATCATAGACATCGCAGTACCTTCTTTCCGTTTTCTTTCGTTATTATTATAGCATGAAAGGGATCTTACATCATCTATTATTCTTTGATTGGAACCAATTTTCATCAAACTTATTAACGGATTCAACATCTAACTTTTTCTCTAAATTGCTTAAGTATTCTAAGAAATTTTGTTCTACTTTATTTAACTTAATCAAACTATTTTGTTCTCTTGACTTTTGATATAGCATAAACATATGATTTAATTCCATTTGATTTTCATTATCTAATAATTCAAATAATTCCTCTACTCTTTTAGCTAAATCTGAATCTACCTCCGATTTTACTTCCAGCTTCAATTCTCTTAATTTTTGAAGTCTTTTCTTACTTTCTTCTATTGACAAATCATCTTCCTTTTCTAATATAAGTTCATAGGTATCATTAGTCCTTAAATTTTTGGTTTCTACTATTAGTAGACCATTTAAATCATATGCAAATGTTACTTCAAATTTTTCATGACCTTTCGGATAAGGTTCTACTTTTATATCAATTTCTCCAAGCTTAATATTATCCTTAGAATATTGATGTTCGCCCTGATAAACTCCGATATTAATTTTCTCCTGATAATTATGTGCTGTCATATAGACGCCTCTTTTTACTGCTGGTAAAGGTGTATTTCTTGTAATAATTGGTGACATCAGTGGTTTTCTAAGTCCGCATCGTTAGTTATCGAGGTTCCAAGGGAAAATGGACAAATATCAGTTAATACCAGATTCTCAATTCCCTTTTCTCTCGACTTAATCCCAGCATAAGTCCCAACCCCCATACCAACTATCGTATCAGAAGCTTCCATATTAATCTTAGCTGTAGGCAATAAATATCGTATGTATTGCTGTACCACTGGCATCTTACTGGAACCACCTACCAAAATCACTTCATCTATATCATCTGTTTCTATTTCAGCATCTCTAAACACTCTTTTTACAATTTGTTCTATATTTTGAAAAATCTCAGGGGTGCAATTTACCAAGTCTTCTCTGGTAAGAACCAAGTAGTATGTTTTTCCTGACAATTCTACATTAAATTCTACAGATTCAGAATTACTTAATTTGATTTTTACCTGCTCACTTTCAAAGAGTAGCTTGTTCTTTTCTTTACCGCCCAAAAAGTTAAAGTCTAGTTCATTCTTTAAACAAAAATATTTAGCAATTGCACGATCAAAGTCTCGACCACCCAGTTTGTTATTACCTGATATAGCTAACACACTAATAATATTTTCAAAGCATTCTGCATAGGAAACATCCAGTGTTCCACCACCAAAATCAAAAATCAATATAGTTTTATCTCCATACATATCATTGATTCGACTCATAAGTGCAGCCGCCGATGGTTCATTTACCAGTCGTTCTACTTTGAGTCCTGCCAACTCCCCAGCTCTTTTCGTGGCTCTCCTTTGATTTTCATTAAAATATGCAGGTACACTTATTACAGCCTCTGTTATTTCTTCGTTCATGTAATTCTCAGCATCTTTTACTAATTTTTTTAGAATTAAAGAAGATAGTTCTTCTGAGTCAAATGATTGCTTTCCTAATTTAAATGTTCGATTCGTTCCCATACTTCGTTTAAATTGAGAAGCTGTATAGTCAGAATATTCTATCATTCTATTCTTTGCACTTTTCCCAACATATATTGTTTCTCCATCTTTATCTATACTAACGACACTCGGCGTTAAAATTTCTCCATACTCATTGGGTATGAATGTTGTTGTTCCATCTTTATATACACTTATCAAACTGTTTGTTGTTCCTAAATCGATCCCTACAACACTCATCTAATCACCTCTAATTTGTTTTCGTAATGCTTCTTTATCAATATCCGAATTACTTGTTGTTAGTATTATTACTACGTCGTTTCGCTCGTGTTTAAAGAAATACCCTTTTTCTCCTTCATAGTAAAAATGCACTGTAAATTGATACTCTGTATTCCTACTACTCACTGGGATTTCAGACCAGTATGCCTCTTTAAAGTCATATAATGAATCTATAAAAGAATCTATTTGTTCTTCAGTTACATCGAATTCCATGATAAGCTGTTCATAATCCATAACACAATATAAATCTGATAAATCAATTCCAACTGTATGATCTTTATTTATGTATTCGTATAAATAGTTTTTAATATATACGTTAAAAAGTTTCTTTTCTAAATTAAATTTAATCTCACTTGAATTATCCATATATTCACTAAATAAGCTGTTAAAAAAAATTTGATTTCCATCATTGGTTGTATAATATACTCTTTGAGAATATATCTTTTCATTTGGTAGCGTATCCCCTATGAAAAGATCAATATCATCTTCATCATATATACTTTCAGGTGATATATCTACTCCATACTGCTCTTTTATTAAAGAACATATTTCACTTTCATTAGGTATCTTATTCTGTAGCTTGTTTTTATCCCCAAAGTAACCAACAAGTATAAAACACAATATTCCTATAAAAGCTATTATCTTAACCATCTTTTTAATTACGTTCTTTTTATTTGTTTTATTATATTTTTCAAATAGGCTAACTCTTTCTTCAAGAACCGCCATTATATTAATATTCATATCTTCGTTATCGAGGAAATTCAAAATTCCATAAATATTTTTTAGTGTTTGTAAAATAACAACATTTCCCGTATATTTTCTTTTTAACTCTTTAGACAAATCTTTATAGAATTCTTTTTTTGTTGCAATTTCATAAAATTCATCTGTATGTAGTAGCTGTACTGTTTCTTCAACTTCTGAACTATTTTTATATGAAAGAGATTCTATAATTTTATTTATGTATTGATTCATTATTTCACGTTCTTTAAGTGCTAATTCTTCATTCTTTTCTATTGTGACATGT
>NZ_CBDLAM010000279.1:0-3619 GCF_965301125.1 Anaerosporobacter sp.
GGTCGAGGGCTTAACCAAAAGAATGCTGACAATTCAATGTGTAGTTTTGAAGATATAAGTGAGATGAATGAAAAACGCTTAATCAATTGATTAAGCGTTTTTTTAGATTTTTAGAACATAAAATATTTATATAAGTAATTAAAAGATAAAAAATTATATTAAGTTTTGAGATACACTTAGAATAGAGGGATGATATATATTGGGAAGCTCAACTGAAGCTGTACCATACATTTTTTCGACAAATAATTTAGTGATAGAATCTAATGTTTTGCGCTTATATTTAAAATGAAAGACAGTTGCAATCTTATCAAATAAATTAGGATCGATACAACAACCCCAGTAAGATTTATCTTCTACGATTGACATCAATTCTAGAGACTTTGGAGTGATATGTAAGGTGGTACTAGTTTCTGGGTGAGTAGCTAATAAATCAACTTTATTATCAATTACCTCAAACGATAATTCATAAGTTAATTTATTATCATATTGAATAAGGTTACTTAAAGTATCTACTGTTCCGTGGTTGGAGTTATTATTAATATTTTCATTATCTAATTTCAATAAGTCCATGTCACTGTTTAGTAATATTTGGACTAATTTATCAATACTATCTTGTGTAAGGACAGAGTTTTGAAGACTACTTTGTTTTAGATCTATTAAGAAATTAACTAGAATATCGATTTCTTTCTGTGATAAAAGTGCTTTATCGTTATATGTACTCATTAATTGTCCCACCTTTCGACAAAATATAGTTACTGTAATTATATAGCGTATATAAGATAGAATCAATAAACAGAATTACCTATAAAAATTAAAGGCGACCAAAAAGTCGCCTTCAATTTTTATAAGTAATTCTGTTATTGTACTGTAATTTCACCAAAAATAGCTGAGTAATTAAGATAAATGGTAGGTTTACCACTGTCAGTAACCTGAGTTGTTTTATTTTTCATAGAACCAAAGATCTGTGAACCTGATGTTTTTACATATACATTAGATGGTACAAACAATTGAATATCTCCAAATACGCTAGAACAGTGTATTACTATATCCTGTGTAATAATAGCACTTGATAGATCTACTTGAAGTTCACCAAAAACAGAACTTAAGGATGCTCCAAAGAACTTATCATTTGGTATGAATATTTTTCTTGAGTGAAAGACAGTTGTATAATTTGATGAATTTTTATCATAATGTATTTCAAAATCATGAAAATCTTTATTATTTGATACACGGACCATATTCTTTAATATGATTCCAAGTCCGATGATGATTAATATAATAGGAATTATTAATTTTCTTGTTAATGCAATATCGATTACATTCTGACGCATTAATAAGAGTAATATACCAATTGTTAAACCGACTACTGAACTTATGTGTATGCCATCAGAGATAATGTGTATAAAACAAGGGATGATGATAAACATTGTCCACCAACCTGGAAAGAATAGTACGAAATCCCATAAACCAAATATATTACCAATAATTAATATTCCGATACATATGAAAAACAATCCCCAAAGAGTGGAGGATAATTTTTTTCTCATGATAAGAAACCACGCCCCTTTCTTACTAATAGAGTAACGTATTTTACACGCATTAACAAGTTACATTTGTCATAAGTTAGAAGCATGAATGAATGCTTGTATTTAAATCTAAGATGTAAGATTAACTAAATTACGTTGCTTGTAATCAATATAAGTATTATAGATTAAACCTACTAGTACAAGTATGCCACCTAGAATTTTACCAACTGACAAAGTATCATATAGTAGCCAATCAATAATTATTCCAGTAAAGATCTGACTAATGAACAATATGATGGTAAATTGAAAAGCAGAAATTTTAGGAGTAATATAATTGGAAAGTAAAGTTGAGAATACACCTACAATACCACCGAAATACATGATATATCCATTTAAACTATTTGGAAAAACCCATGAAGGGGCTATTTCATTTGATAGTAGTAGAACAATGAGAGAAACAATTCCGCCAGTTAAGTAATTATAGAATGTGCTACCTGTATTTTTGATGTAACTACTAAGACTTGCATTGGTAGTACGGCTAATTACAACAGTAATACCACATGTTATAGCTGCGAAAAGTGCCATAAACATTCTCCTTTCTTTATATGAACATTGCAAATATACCAAGGATAATGCAACCTAGTCCGATTAGTTTATGTTTGTTAAATGGGTGTTTTATACTTCCTAGTAATCCGTAATGGTCAATTATAAGAGAAGTAGTTGTCTGGGCGAATAGACTTAATCCCAAAGTTATTGTAACGCCTAAATGGATAGTACTAAAATTGTTGAATACCACCGTTAATACTCCGATGATACCACCTGTATACAGATATAGAGGAAACTTTTCATTTTTATTTTTAAACTTTTTCCTTTGTATTAACATAAATACTGTAATTAGTATAAATCCTGATAAATGAATAAAAACAGTAGCATGGTAGTTTCCAATGTGAGAAGCTAATTCACCGTTCATCATAATCATTGTAGTAATTAAGATACCATTAAGTATCGCGAGTAACTGAGTCATAATTTATCCCTTCTTTTAAATGATTTAGTACGATTATAAGAATAAATCTTGCATTAGTATATGACATATGTCACACTATATGTAGAAAATATTTTTAGAGGGGATTTTGGTATTGATATGGAGATTATTAATAATAAAAATTTGATTACCTATTACATAGACAAATTCGAATTTGATAAAATACTAATGTTAGAAAATAATTATGAAATCCAGTTATGTGAATTTCGTGCGGGGGAATATATTTGCCATGTTGGTGATGAAGCCAATTATATATATTTCTTTTTAGAAGGAAAAGCTAAAATATATACAATGACGGAGTCGGGAAAATCATTATTATTTTCCTTTTATAGTGATTTTGAATATGTAGGAGATGTTGAATTGATGACGAATCAACCTATGGTAGCAAATGTCGAATGTATAACGAAAATCTATTGCTTTCGCATATCAACAGTACGTTATCGCGGATTATTATTAGAAGATAACAAATTGTTACGATCCATTGCTTCCAAGTTAGCTTTAAAACTAAATAAATTATCAAGTAATAGTGCAAGAAATCTATTATATCCATTAGAAAATCGCCTAGCGGCGTATATTATCTCTATTAATAAGGAATTATATTTTAGTGAAAATCTAGTTCAAACAGCGGAACTATTAGGTACAAGTTATCGGCATTTATTACGTTGTCTAAAAAAATTTTGTGAGAATGGGTATATGGAAAAGTTAGAGAGTGGATATTCTATTAAGGATTATGACAAATTGGTAGAATTAGGTGAGGGTGTATATAAATAGCGACAGGATACATTAGTGTAGCGAGTGCGATATTAGAATATATTATACTGGATTCATCAGTAAGTGTAGTAATTTGTTTTTTAAATAATTGGTATGGAGACAGGTAGCTATTTCGCTTTTTGTAGAGTAGATGTAAAATAAAAAATAATGAATAAATATTTAAAATTATATTGACAATTAACACAACTTATTGTATTATATAGAAGTACCGTTGATGACCGGAAAACAACACATTAAATACATAGGGGTATAGTACAGCTGGAAGAATAACGATCTACTA
>NZ_CBDLAM010000280.1:0-3606 GCF_965301125.1 Anaerosporobacter sp.
GGTCGAGGGCTTAACCAAAAGAATGCTGACAATTCAATGTGTAGTTTTGAAGATACAAGAAAAAAGGTTATCTATCTAGTGAAAGAATTCACTTAGTAGATAACCTTTTTTTAGTGAAACAGACATATAAAAAGACGCTTATCCAATTAGTTAAGCGTCTTTTTATATGTCTTTTTCTTAGAATAAATCTATTTACCGATATGAAAAAGGAAATAAATATGGTAAAATAAAAGTGGATATTGATAACATATGATAAAATATTGGATGATTATATTAATCAGGATAGGAGTGGGATATGCAGAAAATAATTAAGCGTAAAGATTTAAAAGAAAATATGATTATCTATGGAGATGTAATAAATACTTATGGTTCTGTTTTGATTAATAGTGGAACAGTAATAGACAAACGTGCCTTAAAACTGTTAGAGAACAACAATATCTATGAAGTAAGAATATTGGATGCAGAAAACGAAGATAAAAGGTTAGAAGGCTTAGAAACACATCTTGAAGAAATTAGAAAAACTACTAAATTTAAGGAGATTAATCACAAATATACATTATGTTATTCTAATATTCAAAGCCAATTTGATGATGTAATTGATCGTGATAAGAAAGTAGATAAACAAGAGATTATTAGTGGAATAAATACTGTCTTAAATAAAGTTGATAATACAAATGAGTTATTTGATGCTTTGTATGGTATGCAGCTGAAACAAAATCAAATGTATATGCATAGTTTGAATACGGCATTAATTTCTAATGTATTAGCAAGATGGTTGAATTTTTCGGAGAAGGAAATAAACGATATTACACTTGCAGGCTTGTTTCATGATATTGGAATGTTGATGATGCCAGAAGAACTTTTGCTTAAGAAAGAAGATGAACTTACCAAAGCCGACAAAGAAATGTTAGAAAAACATACAATATATGGATATCGCTATTTGATGAAACACGAACTTAATCGACAAATTGGGTTAACTGCGTTAACACATCATGAAAAGATTGATGGTTCAGGGTATCCATTACAAATTATGAGTCCAGCAATATGTACATATTCAAAGATAGTAACGATAGCTGACGCCTATGATGAACTAACTTTAACAGAAGATGGAGCTAGAAATCCATTTTCATTAATTTATGAATTTGAGAAATATGGAATATCAAAATATGATACACAGTATATCATGGTATTTTTAGAAGGAATTATGGATACGTATATTGGATGCGATGTTCTTTTAAGTGATAACAGGGTAGGAAGAATTATATATATTAATAAATCTGATATGTCTAGACCTACGGTTAAATGTGGAGATGACTACGTTGACTTATCAGCAGAAAAAGAAATACAAATAATAAAATTTGTATAGGAGTAATAAATACTATCATATACATAGATCATGAAAGAGATAAGAAAGTTGATTAAGATAGAAGGCTATCACCGATGTTTGTATCGTGTGGTAGCCTTCTATTATTTTAAATTTATTGCGTTGAGAATAGTATAGCTTTATTTGTAAATTTTTCCGTCTTTAATAATGTGGCGTATCTGTAAATCCTTTGTAACAACTAATAAATTAGCTTTCTTATTCTGTGTTATACTGCCATAAGTTTCATATAAGCCAAGCGCTTTGATTGGATTAACACAAGCAGCTTTGATTGCACTTTCAAGTGGAATTCCCATCTTGACTGCTCTACACATACAATCATAGAGATTTGTTGTGCTACCAGCTATTGTTACATGATCTTCAAGGCAAGCAATGGAATCTTTAACATATACACTTTGTCCACCTAATGAGTATTTACCATCAGGCATTCCCGTTGCACTCATACTATCACTAACTAAGATTACACGTTCATCACTAAATAATTGAAAGGTTAATCTTACAACACTAGGATGAATATGATTACCATCTGTAATTAATTCAACATGGCTATGCTTACTATCGAAAGCTGCTCCAACCACACTAGGTGAACGGTGATGTAAACCAGGCATTGCATTGTATAGATGAGTTACTTGTTTTGCGCCTGCATCAAATGCAAGCATACAAGTATCGTAATCACTACTAGTATGTGCAATTGTAAAGGTAACTTCATCACGATATTTCTCTATTAACTTGAGGGCATCACTTCCCTCTGGGGCAATTGCTACAAAGCGAATTAAGCCATGGGCAGCATTCTGGAACTTCTCATATAAAGAAAAATCAGCTTTCCTCATATTAGTTCCGTCTTGAGCCCCCTTTTTAGATTTTGAGAGGAAAGGGCCTTCAAGATAGATACCAACGATATCTGCATGATTTGCATCTGAATGTTCTAGTTTATAGTTATGTATTGTGTCTAGAATTGCTAGTAAATCTTCTTCTGGTAATGTCATTGTTGTTGGACAAATCGTGGTGATACCCTGAGATAGTTCATATGATGCGATAGCTTCGATAGCTTCAGCGGAGCAATCACATGCATCATGGCCAACGCATCCATGAAAATGTAGATCTGTAAGACCAGGTATAACGTAGCAATCTGTAGCATCAATAATTTGATGAGCTGTATGATCGTAGTTTTGTATATTGCTTTTATTTAATATCAATTGTTGTATGCTATCATTGTCCGTTATTATATCTGAAGAAATAAACTCACATTGTTCGGAATAAATCATTCCGTTCTTAATAATCATATTAGATCACTCACTTTCTTAAAGGCATCCTTATCACCAATTATTGTAGTATCAGGATGTAATTGAAGGATGGAAGCAGGGACTTTAGGAGTTACTGGACCAAAGAATGCCTCTTTTACTATATCAGCCTTGTTATTTCCAGAGACAACTACGATAATCTTTTTTGCTTGCATAATTGATTTAATTCCCATTGTGTATGCCTGCTTTGGAACTTCATCATAGGATTTGAAGAATCTAGAATTTGCAAGAATTGTGCTCTCTGATAAATCTATACAATGTGTCTCCTTTTCAAAAGCACCACCAGGTTCATTAAAACCTATATGACCATTTTGGCCAATGCCCAATAACTGTAAATCGATACCATGAACTGATTGTATAATAGCATTATATTCGCTACAAGCCTTCTTTTCATCAAGTTCAAGACCGTTAGGAACATGAGTCTTGCTCTTGGAAATATTAATATGATTAAAGAAGTTCTTGTTCATAAAATAGCGATAGCTTTGTTCATTATCTGGTGACAGAGACTTGTACTCATCTAAATTAATAGTGGTAACTTCTGAAAAATCTAAATCACCTTTTTCATACCAACGAATAAGTTGTTTGTATATGCCAAGAGGGGTAGAACCAGTTGCTAAACCTAATACGCAAGATGGTTTCATAATAACTTGTGCAGATATAATATTGGCAGCTACTCTACTCATATGGTAATAATCTTCTGTAGTAATGAATTTCATAATGTATACCTCCTGATCGTATTTCTGTATACTATTTATGATAGCAGATTATATAGAGATTGCAATGAAACTAAGAAAAGTAGACAATAAATAGAAAGAAATAATATAGTAATATAAATCATATGATACATAAAATGGTAATGAAAAAACTAAAAAAAGTACTTTACAAACGATTTTAACTCTGCTATACTAAATGAAGTCAGCTGAT
>NZ_CBDLAM010000281.1:0-2921 GCF_965301125.1 Anaerosporobacter sp.
AATTTATTACACTTAAATTTTTGAAATAAGTAGCGTATATAAAACATCTGCATCACTCCTCTATTCAAATATACTCTTACATATTTCTATATTGTTTTATCTGTCCATCTTCTAATTGTATAATTCGATCTGCCTCTTTCGCTAATTGATTATCATGAGTAACCATAACAATAGTCATATTATATTCTTTATTAAATTTCTTCAACAATTTCAATATCATATCACCATTGGCTTTGTCTAAAGCACCAGTAGGCTCATCAGCAAATAGCAGTTTAGGATTATTGATTAACGCTCTTGCAATAGCAACCCTTTGTTGTTCTCCTCCAGATAACTGCTTTGAATAATTTTTTGCCTTATCTTTTAAGCCTACTGCAGACAATATATTCATAGCCTTCTTATTCATCGAGGCTTTGTTTTTTGAAAAATAAAGAGGAACCTTAATATTTTCTAATATACTAAGATCTGGTAAAAGGTTAAAAGATTGAAAAACAATCCCAATATTTTCATTCCTAAACTGTGTAAGTTCCTTATCCTTCATACCCAGGATATTCTCTCCACAAACTTTTACCTCACCATTACACTCATTATCTAACCCAGATAAAATCCCTAGTAAAGTGCTTTTTCCACTTCCACTAGCACCCATAATTGAAATAAATTCACCCTCTATTACATCTAGGTTAATATTTTTCAATATATTAAGCATTTGTTCTCCGTTTTTGATTTCTTTTGTTAGGGAATTCACCGATACTATTTCATTCATAATACCCTTATCTCCTTTAAGTGTTTGCTTTTTTCTTTTTTTTAACATTTCTTATCAAAGAAATAATCATAATTGCTATGTATACATATGGTAATGATTGAATGATTAATTTATTAAAAGCTGGAAAGAGTGTATTAAAACTACCTGCTTTCAAAGCTCTTACTAAATCTAAAAAAAGAGCATACAAATCAACTTCACCTGTAACTAATTGTACTATCATATACATTCCAAAAACTAATGCTACTACTGTAAATAGTAAATAAATGAACATATACCCATAAAGTATCGCCCTTGTTACTGGTTTTAATTCTAGATTGTCTTCATCATAATCTCTTTTTAAAACATACTTACTAAACTTATTCTTAATCAAACTAAATACACGACTATTAACATTAACAATCCCCAACCAATCTGTTAATATCCAGTATCCATCTAATCTAAGGAAAGGATTTAAGTTTAATATTGCTAGTACAATTATTGATAGAACTGCCACCTTTAGTTCGCTTGAATTTATAAATAGTAAAATCAACGAAATAGCATTAATCATTACAAGTTGAAAATATATCCCCCCCATATCAACAATAACTCTTCGTTTTCTACTCAATTTCCATGTACTACTTAGATCTGTATACAAAACTGGTTTAAATAAGTATAACCCTACACCAATAGCCCCCACTTTGCAATTATAATAGCAAGCTGCTGTCGCATGTCCTAGTTCATGATAAATACTAGAAATAAATAATACTATAAGAACTACAAATGTATTATTATTCCATATTTTATCTGTTTCAGCAAAATATCTTCCCGTTGTCCAAAAAAATAACTGTATAACAATAAACATAGCAAGTTGAATAATAAACATTTTTTGGTCAAATAGCACTTTAAAAAAATTAAAGATAGGTTTTATTCTGGTTCCATCAAATAACGGAAAATGATACCACAATTTAGAGCTATCATTATTAGTATCAAATTCCATTCCTTCAACTAAATTATTTTGAATTAAAAACTTGTCTATAAATTTATTCAGTTCATCCTTTTCTAATTGAACTCCTTCATCATTAATCACTTGCAAAACTTCTTCTACGTCTCTTCTCCCATCGAATTGAGAAATGATAAATTCTGCAACATCAGTAACTTTAAAGTTAATCGTACTACTAAAAGAGAGAACAAAATAATCACCATTTTCATTTACATCAAATTTTTCTTTTGTGTAAGGTTTTACTCTGATAACCTGCTCCATACTATCCTCATTTCATTCTATAAATTTATTGAAATTTATTCAAAATATACGATGATAAGCTAGATATATACTCAGCTAAAACTTTATCTGCATTATTACATACTGGGCAATACAAATCATTATTTGTCTTAATTGATGCATATGCACATCCTCCACCACAAAATGGTGCAATATTGCATTCTTGACATTTCGGAATTGTGAGTATATTTCTATTTGACCATAAGTCTTCCTTTGCTTTATTTAATTCCAATTTTTCATTGAAATTTCCAATAGATAATCTTTCATCACCTACTGCCTCTGGACATGTATAAATATTTCCGCTTGGGTCAAAAACTAAAAATTGCATACGATTTGCTTCACAAAACGTAAACTTACTAAAACTACCTTCACTATTTTTTATAATACCTAATACCTTTGCAACATGTTCAACGATTCTAAACATCGTCAATTGAGTAAAACTGTCTTCTTCATATTGGGGGAAAATCTCTGTTATACGTTTAACAATTTCATTTTCTCCCATTATGGCATGTTTCTTTGAATTTGTATGATCGGTAACAGGTGCAATATCACAGTGGAAATTTTCTCGATCACTCCACCCCTTATTCTTTATAAAATCATTAAATTCTGTTAAAGACTCAATATTATCACTATCTACATTAACTCGGACATTTACTCTTCTCAATCCTATCTCAAGAAGAATATCAATTCCTTTACTAATAACATCAAAAGTTCCTTTACCATCTTTACGTATTCTTCTCTTATCGTGAATCTCCTTATTTCCGTCAAGAGTTATCTGAACTGACATAACTTCATCTTTATATTCATTAAACAATTCTTTATACTCTTCAATATGAGTTGCATTCGTAATTATGTTGAGTTTCATATTTTCTTCTCTAACAAATTTAAATATTTTTTCGTTCA
>NZ_CBDLAM010000281.1:2960-3585 GCF_965301125.1 Anaerosporobacter sp.
CTTCTTTAGTTATTGGTAATAAAGGTTCTCCTCCAAATAATTCTATTATTTGTATCTTAGCATCAGATTTGCTTTTCTGATCACGTATAATAGAAAAAACTCTTTCAATTTGTTCATCAGTCATTACAGCAGTGTTACTTCTTACCTGTTCCGTTTCAAAGCAATACACACAATTTAAATTGCAAAAAGTAGTTGGACATATTACATACATTTGTGCAATATTCTCTATGTATTTTTTTCGAAACACACGTTGTCTTTCTAATTCGTTAATCTCTTCTTCTCTAGATTCAAAAATATATCCTCTCTCAACTAATGCCCTTAATAACTCGTTGCTATCGCAGTCTAACACATCTACTTTTTTCATATTTTCAATAATAACTTTTGTTTCTTTGTCAATTAAATCAACAGCACCCGATATTGTATTCAGCATTAAATAATTGTCATCATTTAAATTATATGTTGCCATATACTTTGTTAGTATACTCATTTCACCATACCCTCCATCGTTTTCCTTATATTACTATACTAAATAAAAATTATTAATAATTAAAATTTATACATTCTTTTATCTAGCTTGAATCATTAAGTTATAAAATTGTTACAGTATATATATTACTTTATTTAT
>NZ_CBDLAM010000282.1:0-3565 GCF_965301125.1 Anaerosporobacter sp.
GATTAATATTTATTTTAACACCAATCCAAGAGGATATATATATCACTTATTAAGTAACACAAAATTTTTTACAGTCTCTGTATAGTATCTAAGACATGATATCCATTTATCCCTGGCAACATAATATCTAAGATCACAAGTTTAATTTTAAAATCTGCAGACCTGTTTCTACATCATATGCAATATCAAAATCATAACACCCATCGCCCATACATACTTTTACTATTTCACAAATATTTTTATCATCATCAATAACAAGAATCGTATGCTTCATGCTATCACCTATATTATATATTTTTTAAACTACTCAACTTTCCAAATCCATCATTCTAATATAATTTTCCACGGTACACTTTCAATAGTCTGTTACATCACTGGTCAGGTTCTTCAATATATGAAAACGCTCCGCGATCTATTACGAGCATTCTAATACTCTTGCAGTGATAAGGTTATAATTACACTGGTACTTCAGGCAGTATTATTAAAAGTTTTATTGTGTGTAAAGTATGGTGACCAAGCTAGGACTATGTACCTTATTGCATGAAAAGTAAAAATACGGTAAAATTAATATAAAATGGCCAAATTTTAGATGTATAGGGTGCGTTTGTAAAAAAATAATAAAAGAACTGAACAAGTCCATAGATAGATAAATAGAAAGTGCTTTAAGAAAAAACTTACTAATAAATATAAATTTCTATAAGGTGAAGTAACTAAAATTAATCAAATAGGGGGGAGAATTATATGAGTCGAAAATGGGTTCTGGACTATCCAGAAGCATCTATCAAAAGAAAAAAATATGATGATATCATTAGTTCGTTAAATGTTGAAGCTGTGAAAATAAGAGATGCTACTAATCCAAGTATAGCTAAACAAACAGAACTTGTTGATTCAGTAGGTACATTAGAAGGTGTTTACTATGAGGAATATGAAAAAAGTGTTATAAATTGGTATAATGAGGAGCAAAGAATTGCTGGAGAGTTTATTTTGTTTGAAAGTGAATTGAGTCTCAGAATATCTAGTGCAACAACGCAGAGTGCATTGTGGGCAAGCCGTGAAACGATGGGGCACTGGGAAGAGGAGCAAGTATATGAAAAATAATATTGCTGTTTATATCAATATAGATGATTGTATCAATGCAATGAATAATGTAATTACTAATTTTGAAGCTTTAGAAACTAAATTTGTAGAAATTACAGAAAAGATTAATGATCAAACCAATTGGAAAGGAGAGGTTCAGGATAAATCTAGTAGTATTCAGAAGCTTCTTAATGAATATGAAACATCCCTAAAACCGATGTGTGAAGAATTAAAAAAAGACATAATAGAATTAAGGGATTCATCGGATACTTTTGATAGTAATTCATATAATGTTTCAAAATTAAAGGCATGGTAAGGGAAAAATATGAAAGGATAATTGCAAATACGTTAACGTTCAGCCTCGGTATTTGCATCTCAAAAAAAACATAGTTTCATTCTTATAGGCATGTTTGGTTGAGACTTGGTGTAAAATGTGATTAATATAAAAGAATTATACCTAATGAACTTAGCGCTTGATGGGGGCGATATTTTTACGTTACCTTCATTTACAACTGTACATATGACTAAAATACTTGCAGACACAATCTATGGAGATCTTGTTCAAAAAGGATTTATGCAAGATCCATCAACTTTTACAATGGAAGGTGTCATGTGTTTAAAAAAAGTAGACGATTTTAAGAAAGCTACGAAATACGTAAAAATCGGTTCTTTAGTAATCGGTATTTATAAAGATGAATTTGCAATTTCTCTTTTTTGGAATCAACTTAATAATGAATTTGACTTTCGAAGGATTCAACTAAATGATGTAGTAAAACAACTATCTTCCACTTATCCATTCCTATGTTTAGAAAACAGTGAAATGGAAACCGCCATATTAAATAGACAGATTACATTTAATGATCTTATAGAAAAATATTCACTTAAGTATGACAATACTATTTATCTGTCTACACTTGATGTTATTAAACTTCGAGAACAGAAAAAAGATATGGTCACCAATGAAATTATATTTTATTGTTATAATTCATGCTATTATTATGACAGCAATCAGGAAAAACTTTCAACATGTTCTATTACTCAAATGAAGGATTTATTAAGAAAGAGGTTGAAAATTTAAATGGGGAAAAAAACAGAAATATTATTCAATAGTGAAATTTTGCAAGAAATTGCCGATGCTTATAAAGAAAGTGTTACTATCATTCAAGAAATAAGTAACTACAATGCTACTGCTAGTACTGGTTTTAGCAATAATTATGAAGGGCAAGCAAAGGAGATGACAGTAGCTACATTTGATAAGATTAGTGAGCATCTAACACTCTTGGAAACTTGCTGTCAAAGTATGCAAGAATACATTCAAAATGCATGGGATACCATGAATGAGGCTGATAAATCAGTATCAGAAGGAAAAAGAATAGTGGAGGGCTGATATGAATAAATCATTGGTTTCGGATTCAAATATTTGGATTGATATAGCTGGCGCATGGAGTAGATGTAGTAAGGAGCCTTCTGAAAATTTTAGCGAAGGTTTGAGAGCAGTAGATACTATTAACAATATACTGGGAAATGCACCTAGTGATGTGGGTGGAACAATAAATTTAGGAGTAACGATAAATGAGGTTAACGAATTGTTAATCAAATGGGATCAAGTGCAGAACTTTACTAATAGTATCCATTATGAGATAGCTGAGATAGTGGATCTTCCTTATACAAAAAAAGCTAATCAGGTTATGGAAGATGTCTACAATCTAAGTCCCCAAGATTTTCGTACGGAAGAAAATATTCTTATATGGGAGCGTGGAGAATCTCTTGAAGAGTTACTAGTGAAAATTATAACTGACTCAACAGCAAAAGCATCTTATGAAGCATTAGTTAATTTACTCGATAACGATATTCCTGATGCGAAATTTGAGGAGATAATGAAAGATACTCATTACTGGCTGGTAGAGTTTGAAAAAAATCATAAAATACGAGAATATGCTGCGGAGTTCATTAAAAAACATCAATCTAAGTGGGATTCTTATTCGCATAAAGAAAAAATAAAGTTACTTAACGATTATGCTGTGGAAATTGGTAAGTGTATGGATAATGAAAAATGGTATGATTTCTTTACTGGTCATAAGATAGTTACATCGGTAGAATATGCAACGTCTGATCCTCATTACGATCCTACAAGTACCGCTTATGGATATACTTATGCACAAAGTAAAGATGGGAAAATATATATAAGTGATAAATACGGAAATTCGTCGGATCCTTTATACAATTTACCGAGTGTTGTTACGACAGTTACACATGAAGCACGCCACCAATATCAGGGGCAGGCTTATGATGATCCAAAGCGATATAATTTACCTAATTATGAACAAACAGAGTGGTTTGATAGAATAAATCATCCTGGTTATTGGTTGAGACCTTGGGAAATCGATGCTCGAGCTTACTCTGGTTTATCTAATTAATAATGGAAATTTAAGAGAGAATAAATATTAAAAGTAAACCTACAAAGGTAAGACTTTATTCTCAATACAAT
>NZ_CBDLAM010000283.1:0-3537 GCF_965301125.1 Anaerosporobacter sp.
TAATATATTTATTAATCGTTGTTCCAGTTGCAGATTTGAATATTCTGCATATATAGGAATCACTAAGGTAAAATTGTTTCGCTAGATATTCAATTGTAATTGGTTTACATATGTTTTGGTTAATAAATTGTATAATTTGTTCAATTGGTTGTTCCTGTTTGGAATCATTTTCATTCGTATTAAGGTCGAAATTATCTATATAGATACGATTAATCATAACTAGAAGTTCCATAAAACAAGCCTTTTCAATTATGTCGCTACCATAACTATCAACAGATGTAATCTTGTCTGTATAAAAGTGGAAAGAATTTTGTTGCTCGGTTGTAAGATGAAGACGATGTGTAAATCCTTGCGTGCGGTTTGTGAAGCATGTAGACAGATTGGTGTGGCCTGAAGACAAGGTCTTTATGAAATCAGGATGAATAAAAATTACTATTCTTTCTAATGCTGATTGATTAATCTTAGTAAGATAGTGGCTCTCGAATTGATTGATAACGAATAAATCGCCAGAGACAATATCGTAAAACTTGTTGTCTATAAGGAAATGTTTATCACCACATATGCAAAAGCACATTTCATAACAATCGTGAATATGAATGTCCATAGTGTTTTCTTCATTACACAGATAGGCAACAGAAAAATACTTATTGGTAATACAGCGTTCAATTGCTTGTTTACTTGATGTATCTTTTACCATAATTTGTTCATTCCCTTTTGGCTTATTTTGAGTAGACAACAAAAAAGATTATTCACTTGTTAAAATTTATTCGTTATTACCATCTTAACCCAAATACTTAAAATATGCAAGTTTTATATAATTGTTCTATTCCAGTTATAATTTCATCTTCTGTAAGGTTAGCGTAACCCAGTAGAATAGTTGGTTCGTAATTTTTACGGTTATCAAAGCTTATAAAGAATTTTTTAAGTCCATATAACTTGATAGAAGAATGAGCAGCTTTTTCAATTAATTCTTCTTCGGTAATAGGTAGATGAAAGGTTACAACGAGATGTAATCCTGCGTGCTCTCCTTGAATCGATATCTTATTTTTGAATATTTTGAGAGCTTGAATTAAGATATCATGTTTTGCCTTATAATGTTTTCTCATTTTGTTTAAATGACGTTCAAAATATCCATCACTGATGAATGTTGCCAAAATCGACTGGTCAATTCTTGAAACTGTAGAGGTGTAGTAACTATATCTTGAATTATATAGATTAAGTATAGCTGGGGGAAGAACAAGATACCCAACACGTATTGCAGGTGCAATGGCCCTTGAGAAAGTACCCATATAGATTACTTTGCCATTATGATCAAGTCCTTGAAGAGCTGGGATTGGCTTCCCTTTATAGCGAAATTCACTATCGTGGTCGTCTTCAATAATATAACGATCATTTGTCTCATTTGCCCATTGTAATAGAGCTTGACGACGTTTTATTGGCATTATAATTCCCAAAGGATACTGATGAGATGGGGTTACATAAGCAATATTTGCACCAGATATGTTCAGACTACCTATACGAATGCCTGAATTATCAAGAGGGATACAACATGTTGCTACTCCAAGTCCACTAAAGATACGATATGCTTGAGTATAAGTTGGATTTTCCATGGCAATTTTACATGATTCAGACATGGAGGAGAGTAATTGCGCTAAGAGTTGTAATAGATAATCAGCCCCAGCACCTACGATAATCTGATCTTTGTCACATTGTACACCACGAGATTCGTGAAGGTACTTTTGTATAGATTCTCGTAAACTGATATCACCTTGTTTAGGACCCAATAAGAAAAGGTCGTTGTTAGAATTGTTTAGGCATTCCTTTGATAATTTACGCCATGTATTATAAGGAAAGTGGTGAATATCAATGGTAAAAGGAGAAAAATCATAGGTGTAAGAAGGTTTTAAGGTTTGCTGTGGATTCTGCCTTATTGTTGTGTGTTTAGGGACGGCAAGCATTTCTTCAATCTGGCAAACATAATAACCTGATTTTGCTTTTGACTCAATATAGCCTTCTGAAACTAATTGGGAATAAGCCATATCAACGGTATTTCTACTTACTTGTAAGTAAGTTGCAAGACTCCTTGTAGAAGGAAGTTTTGCCTGATAGGCAATGGTACCATTGCGTATTTCGTTCTTTATATAGGTATATATTTGGTCATATAATGGTGTTTTTGATTTTGTATTAAGAGGTATGGTAAACATCAGATCAACTCCTATGCTAGTATTCATAGTAGCGAGTATATCATAAGCCGAGTAAAACTGCTATAAGAAATTTACCCCCTTAGTTATGTAAATAAGTTGTTTTCTATTTTAGATAAATCATATCAAAAAAATAGGAAAATGCATTGACTTTTTTAAGTAGAAAGCATATAATAACAAAAATTAATCGTGGAGGACTGACAGATGGGAACTTATAATTTTGAGCAGATCATTGATCGTACGAATACCAATTCTCTAAAATATGATTTTACTGTTGAAAGAGGGAAAGATAATGATGTCATGCCTCTTTGGGTTGCAGATATGGATTTTGCAACATTACCAGAGATAACAGCTGCAATAGAAAAAAGAGCGCAACACGGTATATTTGGATATACATATCCCAAAGAAGAATATCAAAAAACAGTGATTAATTGGATGCAAAAAAGACATAACTACGATATAAGACCAGAGTGGTTGGTTTATACACCAGGTGTTGTATTTGCAATTAGTATGGCTGTGCGAGCAGTAACAGAAGAAGGAGAAGCTGTTTTAATACAAACTCCAGTTTATTACCCTTTTTCGAATATTGTTCAGGAGAATGGAAGAAAGTTAATTAATAATTCATTACATTATGAAGTAAAAGACAATAAAGGAGTTTACTCCATTGATTTTGCTAGGTTTGAAGATTTAATTATTAAGAATTCGGTGAAAGTATTCTTATTATGTAGCCCTCATAATCCTGTTGGTCGTGTATGGACTAAGGAAGAATTGACGAGAATAGGGGAAATTTGCTTAAAGCATAATGTTATAATTATTGCGGATGAAATCCATCAAGATTTTGTATATGGTGAGAAGAAGCATATCCCAATTGCCTCGATAAACAAGGATATAGAGAATATTACGATTACTTGTACATCTCCAAGCAAAACATTTAATTTGGCAGGATTACAATTATCTAATATCATTATTGCAAATCATAAGATTCGTAAATTATTCAAAAAAGAAATGGGAAAAACAGGTTTTGATGAGCCTAATATCTTTGGTATAGAAGCATGTCAAGCTGCTTATACATACGGTGAATGTTGGCTTGAAGAATTAAAAGTCTATTTGCTAGAAAACATTGCATATGTAAGAAATTTTGTAGATACAAAAATGCCGAAAGTAATAGTAACTATACCAGAAGGAACATATCTTGTATGGCTTGATTTTAATAAATACGGATTAGAATTAAGAGAGTTAGAAGATCGTATACAAAATAAAGCAAAACTTTGGTTAGATGAAGGAATTATTTTTGGTAAAGAAGGTATAGGATTTGAAAGAATCAATATTGCAGCAC
>NZ_CBDLAM010000284.1:0-3450 GCF_965301125.1 Anaerosporobacter sp.
AATCACCAGAAACAGCGACGAATTTTTTTTATAAATTAAGTCAAGATTCGGATTACATAAGAAGATACCGCATTGAAAAAGATGTGAAATGGGTTACAAGTACCGAATATGGTAACCTTGATATTACCATTAACTTATCAAAGCCAGAGAAGGATCCCAAAGCAATAGCAGCAGCTAAACTTATGAAGCAAAGTGGTTATCCAAAATGTCTTCTTTGTGTTGAAAATGAAGGGTATGCAGGTAGAGTAAATCATCCAGCGCGCCAGAATCATAGAATTATTCCTATCGTAATTAATGACCAGAAATGGGGATTTCAATACTCGCCATATGTTTATTATAACGAGCATTGTATCGTATTCAATGGAGATCATACACCAATGAAGATTGAGAAGAATACCTATGTCAAATTATTTGACTTTGTAAAACAATTCCCTCATTATTTCGTTGGTTCTAATGCAGATCTTCCAATTGTAGGAGGTTCTATCTTAAGTCATGATCATTTCCAAGGAGGACATTATCAATTTGCAATGGCAGATGCCCCTGTGGAAGAGACATTCGTTATTAAAGGTTATGAAGATGTAGAAGTGGGAATCGTTAAGTGGCCAATGTCTGTTATTCGTCTTCGTTGTAAGGACGAAACACGTCTTGTTGATCTAGGTGATCATATTCTTACAACTTGGAGAGGATACACAGATGAAGCTGCATTCATCTTTGCCAATACGAATGGAGAGCCACATAATACAATAACGCCAATAGCAAGAAAGCATGGTGAAGTATTCGAGCTTGACTTAGTCCTTCGTAATAATATCACGACAGAGGAACATCCACTTGGTGTATATCACCCACATGCAGAGCTCCATCATATTAAGAAAGAGAATATCGGTCTGATTGAAGTTATGGGACTTGCAGTTTTACCAGCAAGACTTAAAACAGAGATGGAGATGTTAGAAGCAGCGATTCTTGCTAAAGCTGACCTTACAAAGGATGAAACATTAGCAAAACATGCTGATTGGGCAACAGAAGTTATTAATAAACATCCAGAAATCAACAAAGATACGATTCATGATATTATTCAACAAGAAATCGGACTCGTATTTGTTAAAGTATTAGAGCATGCAGGCGTATTTAAACGTGATGAAGCAGGTAAAGAAGCGTTTATAAGATTTATTCACACATTATAAATTATAACAATAAAATATATCAACTAAAACAATCTTGAAAGTATCTTACATTCGAGATTGTTTTTTTGTTTCTAGTGGCATTTGTCATAAAAATATGACAAATGTAACAACTTTGACAATTTTATCAAATTGCGTTGACACATAATATTATACGACGTATAGTATTAGTAATAAAATAATATGTTTAGAAGAATAGTATATGTTTTTTAACAAGTAAGGAGGTTTCCGGTATGGTATTTAATACAGGTGCTGCATTGCTAGATGCAATTGTATTAGCCATTGTATCAAAAGATGAGAACGGCACATATGGTTACAAGATAACCCAAGATGTTCAACAAGCAATTGATATTTCTGAATCCACTTTGTATCCTGTTCTAAGAAGATTATTGAAAGATAATTGTCTAGAAGTATATGATATGGAATTCGGTGGAAGAAATCGCAGATACTATAAAGTTACCAATGAAGGAATGGCGCAGCTTCGTATGTATTGTAATGAGTGGAAAAAGTATTCGGCAAAGATAAGTACTATTTTTGTGGGGGTGGAATAGATGAATAGGCAGGAGTTTTTAAATGAATTAGAAAATCTTCTTATAAACATACCATCATCTGATAGACAAGAAGCAATTCAATACTATCAAGATTACTTTGAAGATGCTGGTGTAGAGAATGAGGAACAAGTAATAAGAGAGTTAGGTACGCCGGAGCGTGTAGCAGCTATAATACAAGAAGATTTACGAAATGAAGCAACAGTGGAGAAAGGTGAATTCACAGAGAAAGGATATCACAATCCAGCATTTGAAAAAAAGAATGCAGATGCTGTTGTTAAGGTTGAATCACCTAATTATCAGAATACAAATCAAGGTAATGGTACACAAAGTTTTGCAGGAAACGGTTTTAACACAGGACAAAATACGGAATCAATGAATAACCAACAACAAAAGGAACCAACCTATGTATATGAATACTCTAAAATCCCTAAGATAGTATTAATCATTGGATTAATATTGTTCTTACCAGTTGGACTTCCATTACTTGGTGCTGCATTTGGAATAATTGTAGCGATTATCTCTGTTGCCTTCTCTTTAGTAGTTGCATTTGGTGCAATAAGTTTTGGATTAACTTTAGGTGGTGTGATTACCTTAGTTGGAGGAATTGCACAGATTATCACTTTCCCGATGACTGCATTTTTAACGAGTGGAATTGGTCTTGTATTAATTGGAATAGGTCTGTTATTTGCAATCTTAACAAGATACTGTGCGATGTTAATACCTTTGACATTCCGAGGAATCGTTGCTATTTGTAGACTACCATTTAAAAGGAGGGTGATGGCATGAGTCTTTTTACAAAAAACTGTTTAAGAATTAGTGGAATCGCACTTGTTTTAGGTGTTGTATTCATTAGTATAGCATTAGTTGGTGGCGCTGATATTAATGGCGTCAATAGAAAAGATTATGTGTACGATTTTGACAGTGAGTACAATGATTATGATATTACTTCTATTAAAATTGATTTGAGTATTGCTAATTTGGAAATCAAACGTGGGAACACCTTTGCAATTGATGCAAACAACATGAATAAGGAAACATTTAATTGTTTTGTAGATGGTAATATATGGACGATTAAAGATGATGAAGAAAGCGACTTTAAGATATTCGGTCATATTGTGCCATTGTTTAGTCTTGATTCTACTGATGAGAAATACAGTGTTACAATTTATATTCCAGACGATTTTCAACCAGAAAATCTAGAAATTGAAATTGGTGCTGGTAGAGTTGACTTATGTGATATGGTAGCTGACAATATCGATTTTGATTTAGGAGCAGGTGAATTAGTTGCTAATGAATTAGTGGCTAAGAAGGGAAGTAAGGTGCAAGTTGGAGCAGGTCAAGTTGTAATCAAGGATTTAACAACAAAAGATGCTACTTTTGATTGTGGTGTTGGAGAAATTAAAGTTAAAGGTGATATAAGAGGCGATAGTAAAGTGGATTGTGGAGTAGGCAATGTCTTGATTAGCTTGAAAGAGCCTGAGAATCGTTATGACTTTAGTTTAAGTTGTGGTATTGGGAATGTTAAAATCAATGGAAATAATTATTCTTTCACTAGTGATAGTAACATATATGGTAGTGATGCAGAATATGATTTCAGTATCGATTGTGGTGTTGGAAATGTTGAAGTTAGCAATGAAAAATAGTATAATATATATAAAGAAGTGAGTAAAAAAACATATAAATATATATTTTCCAAGAAAAGTATGGGACAATGCTATGCA
>NZ_CBDLAM010000285.1:0-3432 GCF_965301125.1 Anaerosporobacter sp.
CGTACTATGACTAAGAAACGATAGCGTAACATCTATAGTACTTCTTAGTGTGTACTGCATAACCAAGGAATGTGAGGCATGGAAGCCGAGCAAGCCTGAGCTGAGGCAGGATGCCGAATCGAAGGCGGTTCCATACCATTTTGATACATCCTCCGTACACACTTAGAAGTACTTAGTTGTGTAGCGTGTTTCGTGTCATAGTACGTCAGCTAAGAAGCTATGAAAACCTAAAAAGAGTTTTGCATTCAACCTAATATAAAAGGAGTAAGGTAATTATGAAAGTGTTACTAACGGCTATTAATGCAAAATATATACATTCTAACTTAGCAGTGTATTGTTTGAAGTCGTATGCAAAGAAATACGAAGACTATATTGAACTAGCTGAGTTTACCATAAATCATTATACAGATTATATTATCCAGGAAATTTATAAGAGAAAACCAGATGTACTAGCGTTATCTTGTTATATTTGGAATATAGAGATGGTAGAAGACGTGGCAGCAGAATTGCATAAGCTATTACCCAATATGGAAATCTGGCTAGGTGGACCAGAAGTTTCGTATGATGCAGAAGAAAGAATGGAACGTTTGCCTTATCTTACAGGAATCATGGTTGGTGAGGGGGAGGAAACCTTCTTACAGCTGATGGAACATTATGTAGATGGACAAGGTAAACTTGAAGATATTAAAGGAATTGCGTATCGAGAAAATATATCTCAGGGGGGAGAAGTTAAGCTTAATCAACATAGAGAACAATTAGATTTAAGTACCGTTCCATTCCCTTATGAGAATATAGAGGAGTTTAAGAATAAGATCATCTATTATGAATCCAGTCGTGGTTGTCCGTACTCATGTAGTTATTGCTTGTCTTCCATTGATAAGAAAGTACGTCTGCGTAACATCGATTTGGTATTACGAGAACTAAAAGTATTCTTAGATAATAAGGTACCGCAAGTAAAATTCGTTGATAGAACCTTTAACTGTAATCGTGCACATTCGTTAGCGATTTGGAGATTTATTCATGAGAATGATAATGGTATCACGAATTTTCATTTTGAGATATCAGCAGATATTCTAACAGAAGATGAATTAGAAGTCTTATCGAGTATGAGACAAGGGTTAGTACAGCTTGAGATTGGAGTGCAATCAACCAACGACGAGACAATTCATGCAATTAATCGTAAGATGGACTTGGACAAACTAAGGAAAGCAGTAGACCGTGTGAATGGCGGATTGAATATTCATCAACATCTAGATCTAATTGCGGGGCTTCCTTATGAAGGTTATGAATCTTTCCGTACTTCTTTTAATGAAGTGTATTCCATGCGACCAAATCAGTTACAGTTAGGATTTTTGAAAGTGCTTAAGGGTTCTGCAATGCATGAGTTTAGTAAGCAAGGTTGTATCACTTATAAAAATCATGCCCCATATGAGGTACTTTTTACGGATTGGCTATCTTATGATGAAGTGCTACAATTAAAACAGGTCGAAGACATGGTTGAAGTTTATCATAATAGTGGTCAGTTCATGTACAGTATTCAGTATTTGGAACATTTCTTTGAAACACCTTTTGATTTCTATCAAGAAATTGGGCGCTTCTATGAAGAACAAGGACTAAATAGCATGAGTCACACGAGAATGAGCCGTTATGAAATCCTGCTTCGATTTATGAGAGGACTAACACAAAGTGAGAAAATGAGTGAGAATATCGGTCATATATTTGATAGTAATGTCTTAGAAGCAATCCTTTTATATGATTTATATCTAAGAGAAAATCTTAAGAGTAAACCAGATTTCTTATCGTCTAAGGAGGTAGAGCGTGAGATTTTCCATCATTTCTTTGTAGAAGAGTCGGTTAAATCCTATCTACAAGGTTATGAAGATTATACGGGAAAACAAATTAGTAGGCTGGCCCATATGGAGAAATTTACTTATGATATAGTTGAATCTGCAAGAACAGGACAAGCTGTAGAAAGAGAAGAATATATACTGTTTGACTATAAGAATAGAAATCCTCTTGATCATGCAGCAACTACTTATAGATTTAAGAAAATAAGTGATACTGAGTTGTGTTTCAAAGATAAGTAAGGTTTAGAAAGATAGGTAAGGTTTATGGCAAAGAGAAGAATAACAAAGGCAGAGAGAGAAAGAATTGGGCAGATTCTTGATAGGCTTGATATGACATACACTCGTGAGTATAAGTGTTATCTAAATCATGAGAATGCTTGGCAGTTATTAATTGCAACAATGCTTAGTGCACAATGTACGGATGAGCGAGTAAATGTTGTTACAAAGGATTTGTTCAAAAAGTATCTGTCTTTAGAAGATTTTGCAAAAGCAGATTTAAAGGAACTAGAAAAGGACATTCATTCTACAGGTTTTTATCACAATAAAGCAAAGAATATCATTGCTTGTGCAAATAAGATAATCTTAGAGTATGGTGGTGAAGTCCCGAGATCAATTGAGGAACTCACCTCACTTGCTGGTGTTGGAAGAAAGACAGCCAATGTAATTCGTGGAAATATATACAATGAACCTAGTATTGTTGTAGATACCCATGTGAAGCGAATTTCACAAAAATTAGGCTTTACGAAAGAAGAGGATCCAGAGAAGATTGAATTTGACCTTATGGAGGTACTACCAAAAGACCATTGGATTTTGTATAATATACAAATCATTACACATGGAAGAGGTATATGTACAGCAAGAAATCCACAATGTAGTGAGTGCTTCCTTCAAGATTTATGTAAGGCGGGTAAATCTTCAAAAACAAAGGGCCAATCTAAAGTTAATGTAAAAACAAAGAAGTAATAGTTTGGTGCCTAAGTATTATGCAGTGAAGGGAGGCAGTAATGAGTAGAAATTACGTAGCACTTGATATAGAAACAACAGGTTTAAACCCTGAACAAGACGAGATTATTGAAATTGGAGCGGTAAGATATGAAGATGGAGTACCTACTATGGTATACTCCTCTTTGATCAAGCCAAGGTCTATGGTATCTTCAAGAATCACAGAGATTACTGGTATTACGAATTCGATGCTTGAGAATGAACGCTCTTGTGAAGAAGTATTACCAGAGTTTCTTGAGTTTCTTGGAACAGAGGATATCATAGGGCATAACGTTCGATTTGATTATAGTTTCCTAAAGGTACATGCGTATAAGCAAAAGAGAAGCTTTGATAATAATGCAATTGATACGCTATATCTTGCAAAGAAATTACACCCAGAGTTAGAAAGTCGTTCACTAGGGGCGATGTGCTTGCACTACGAAATAATTAATGAGCATGCACACAGGGCATTTGATGATGCAAAAGCATGTGCAGAATTGTATGAAAAGATGTACAATAAATTTGGAGGAAATAATCAAGAAGCATTCCTAGCAAAACCGATTAGTTACAAGATAAAGAAGGAAGAAAGTATCACAAATTGAGA
>NZ_CBDLAM010000286.1:0-3343 GCF_965301125.1 Anaerosporobacter sp.
ATAATATTAATTGTAACAAATAACCAATAATTTCGCGTAATTGTAAAATATTAATTAAACATTAAGATTGATTAAGTTTTACAAGCAAAATTATTTTCGAAAGGAGTAATTATTATGAGAAAAAAGACAAACTTATTGATGTGTGTATTAGTTCTATTTTCAGTGATGTTCACAACTAATGCACAAGCAAAGACATTACCAACTACTAATGATAATAATTACGGATATAATGATGTTGAAGTCAATATCCCCAGTGTAGAAGAAAGTACTAATCCTAATGTGAGAGGAGCATATGTTCCAGAATCTTATAATTCTGTAAATTTGAACTATGTTTCTAAAGTGAAGAACCAAGGTGGGTATGGAACCTGTTGGGCATTTGGAGCCATTAATACAGCAGAATCTAGTATGATTAAAAAGTATGGTCTCCAGGTTGCTACTGATTATTCTGAACTCCACCTTGCTTACAATTTTTATCATACGCAGGTAGATCCACTTGGTAATACTGCAGGTGACTCTACCACTGCCATTCGTAGTACATATTTAGACTTAGGTGGTAATAGCGTCTTCACGGTAAAGAATTTTGCTAACTGGGTTGGTGCTGCTGATGAAAGTTTAGCAGCTTACTCTAACGCAAGTAGTTATGAAACGGATATGGCAAAAAAAACAGCAGAAGAGAGGACAGCCATCAGCTTTAATGATTTAGCTCATATGCAGAATGCTTACATTATTAATTATAATGATAAATCTACAATCAAACAATTGATTATGGAGAACGGTGCTGGAACAATTTCATACTATGCATCTGACAATAGTGGCTACAACAGTAAGACGGGTGCATATTATCAAAATAGTACATATTCAACAAATCATTGTGTTTCTGTTGTAGGGTGGGATGATAATTACGCAGTTAGTAATTTCAATAGCAGTAAGACCCCAAACGGACCAGGAGCTTGGCTAATAAAAAATAGCTGGGGTAGTTCATATGGTAACAGTGGATACTTCTGGCTATCTTATTATGACACTTCTCTTAGTAATGTATTTTTCTTTGATTTCGAAAGAAATGATAACTATGATAACAATTATCAATATGATGGAAGTTGTGGAAATCGAACAGATTCTGAATATTGTAATTCGTTATCAGCTTCCAATGTATTCTCATCACAAAAGCAGAAAGAAACACTAGATGCGGTTTCTTTTTATAATACAAATAATGTTAATAATACCTATGAAATATCTGTATATCAAGATTTGACGGATTTATCAAAACCAGATTCCGGTACACTAGTTGCATCTATGCAAGAAACTGCGCCATATGTTGGATACTATACTGTTCCATTAGAAACACCAGTAACGTTAACAAAAGGGACAACGTTCTCCGTTGTTGTTACTCAGAATTCTAGTAATAAACAGTATTTATATAGCGCTGTAGATGAAACATATACAAATGGAGACTGGATCAGTTTTACTTCGATTACTAATCCGGGACAGAGTTTTTCTAAAGTCGATAACAATGACTGGGTTGATATCAGTAATAATGGTACGAATAATCGTATTAAGGCATTTACTACGAATATAGAAGATAATTCGGATAACTATTCTATTAACTATGTTCTAAATGAAGGAGAAAATAATACAAACAACCCAAAAACTTATAACTCTGAAAGTGAAACAATAAACCTCTTACCAGCTACAAGAACAGGTTATACTTTTGATGGTTGGTATTTGGATGCAGATTTTACAAACAAGATTACAGAAATTACGAAAGGCACGACTGGAGATATTGTTCTGTACGCAAAATGGACAAAACAAGAAGAAATTACTGATAAAATAATTGTTCATTATTATACAGAAGAAGGCGGAGCTAATATTTTCTATTGGAGTTGTGTCTCAAAAGATAATAAATATACCAATAATACATGGCCAGGAGATAGCATGACTTCTGAAGGTGACAATTGGTACACGTATACATTGGAAGATGCAGTAGGTGTAACCTTAAAGTTTATTTACAATAACCAGGAGAAGACTTCAGATCAAAAATTAACTGCTGGAGAATGGTGGTATTATAACAATCAGTGGTATTCAGCTAAGCCATAGAACAAAAAATAAGTGTCAGGTAGAGGCAGTAAATGATATCTAAATGGCATATCTTGAATAGACAGTTACAAGTGTAACTGTCTATTCGTCATCCTATTATAGAGCAGAATTACAACATTGTTATTGGAATAAAAAATAATAATAAAAACAATATAGAATTGGTAAAAAATTACTTATAAGAGATTAAGTTTTAATAGTAATCGATTAAGTAATAAACGAAAAAACATATTATAAAATGGAAAAAATCAGCAAAATTATCATGTAAATGGTAGTACAATATTAATTGTAACAATTAACCAAGTAAATTCAGTGTAATTGTAGAACTCTTTCTAGAAGACTAAAGCAGTGATAAGAGTTTCGCAAACACAATTTATTTCGAAAGGAGAGATTATTATGAGAAGAAAGCCACATCTAATTATGGGGGCATTAGTTCTATTTTCAGTGATGTTTACTACTAATGCTCAAGCAGAGACGTTACCACCTACTAATGATAATAATTACGGATATAATGACGTTGACATCGATATCCCAAGTGTAGAAGAAGACATCAATTATCCGAGGATAAGGGAAGGGGATGTTCCAGAAACTTACAACTCTGTAGATTTGAACTATGTTTCTAAAGTAAAGGATCAAGGTTCGTATGGTACCTGTTGGGCATTTGGAGCCATTAATACAGCAGAATCTAGTATGATTAAAAAGTATGGTTTCCCTATCGCTACTGATTATTCTGAACTCCACCTGGCTTACAATTTTTATCATACTCAGGTAGACCCACTTGGTAATACAGCAGGTGATTCCACTGTAGCCAAGGGTGCTACATATTTAGATTTAGGCGGTAATAGTATCTTCACCGTAAAGAATTTTGCAAACTGGGTTGGTGCAGCTGATGAAAGTATAGCGGATTATTCTGGCGCAAGTAAATATGAAGCGGAGATGGCCAAAAAGACGGCAGAAGAGAGGACAGCCATCAGCTTTAATGACTTAGCTCATATGCAGAATGCCTATATTCTTAATTATGATGACAAATCTATCATCAAACAATTGATTATGGATAATGGTGCTGGAACAATCTCATACTATGCATCAGACAATAGCGGCTATAACAGTAAAACAGGTGCATATTATCAAAATAGTACCACTTCGCAGAATCATTGTGTTTCTGTTGTTGGCTGGGATGATAACTACGCAGTTAGCAACTTCAATAGCAGTAAGTGCCCACCAGGACCAGGAGCTTGGCTAATAAAAAATA
>NZ_CBDLAM010000287.1:0-3330 GCF_965301125.1 Anaerosporobacter sp.
TCGGGATTGTTTTAACGTTACATATCTTAACTTTAAAAATCCGCTTACCAAATATACATAAGGTCTATATAGCTCTAGCTATAGCTGCTGCCTCTGTTGTAGCATTAAGTGCTCTTCTAGCGCATACAGCATCTCCAATAACATCATATGCAATTCCTTTTTCACTGCAATAAGATGCAATATCTTCAAAATTACGCGATTTTGCACCGATGGCAACAACGACATAATCACAAGGTATACTATCCAAATGTCCTTCTTTTTCCACAATTACAGCATTTTCTGATATCTCAGTACATTTAGCACCCGTTACTGTATGAACTCCTGCGTGATGGATATTTTCCATTACCGCTATTTTACGAAGATCACCTAAATCTTTACCAACTTGGTCAAGCATCTCAACAACTGTAATTTCTTCTGCCTTACCTTCAAGATATTCTGCTACCTCAAGTCCAACAAGGCCTCCACCAATAATAACTACCTTTCCTTCTAATGAAACAAGCCCATCAAGCACATCATGAGAATTCGTAACATGTGGTAATTCTGCTCCAGGAATACGAAGTTTCATTGGTGCAGCTCCAATTGCAATAATTACCTCTTGTGGAGCTTCCTTCTCAATAATTTCAGTAGTAATTGGTGTGGATAATCGTATCTCAACATCTTCTCTTTTTGCCTGTTCTCCCATCCATATAGCAGCTTCTTTCATTTCCTCTTTCCTTGGTGCTGCCCCTGCCAAGACGAATTGTCCACCTAAATGCTCTGCTGCTTCACAGACTATCGGATGATGTCCTCTACGCTTAAGCGTAATTGCCGCTTCTAAACCAGCAACACCTCCACCTGCAATCAGCACTTTCTTTGGAGCCGTAGTTTTAATCAATGTATATTCCTGTTCTCTACCAAGTGCAGGATTTCTCATGCAAGTTATGTATGGCACATCTTGTGCAACAAATCCATCATAGCATCCTTGATTACAACCAATACAACGAACTATGCTATCTTCGTCACCATTTAATGCTTTATTGCAAAAATCAGGATCAGCTAACTGTCCACGACCAATTACAACCATATCAGCTTTATCCTCTGATAAGATATCTTCTGCTAGTGAAGGTTCATTAATTCTTCCTACCGCTACTGTGATGAGTCCTGTCTCTTTCTTAATCCTAGCTGCATTCTCTACATTAAAACCTCTTGGCAAATCAATTGGAGGCACTTCATATTTAATAGCAGAAGAAGAAAAATTCCCTCTTGATACATCAACTACATCCACACCAGCTTCTTTAGCTAATTTACAAAACTCAATTACTTCCTCAATAGTAAGTCCGCTATCTAAATAATCATCATGGGCATCTATTCTCATAAATAAAGGCATATCCTCTGGTATATTACTACGAATGGAACGAATACATTCAAGAGGAAAACGTGCTCGATTTTCAAAAGATCCACCATATTCATCTGTTCTTCTATTAAAGAAAGGGCTGAGAAAACTATGTGGTACATAATTATGTCCTGCATGAAACTCTAAGGTATCGTACCCAGCCTCTACAGCACGTTTAGCTGCAGCACCATAAGCTTCTACAGCTTCTTCTATGGTTTCAAGACTTGCACCTTTGATCACATGATCTGTACCTTTAACTGGTATATCACTAGGTATCATTATCATTGCTTCTGGATCACTTGCCACCGCTAATCCACCAAGCCAAAGCTGAACTCCTGCTTTACCACCTGCCTCATGAATGGCATCTGCTAATCTCGTCAAACCTGGAATATATTTATCCTCAGATATAGCAAGAAAATGTTTTGGTGCAGCTTTCTTATAAACACTACAGACTTCAGTGAAGTTAAGTCCACAACCTCCAACTACTCTTGCTACATGATAGTCGATAACCTGATCAGTAACATATTTGTCTTCCGTTGCCATCTTCGTTCCCATCGCTGGAAATACTACTCGGTTTTTTAATTCTAGACCTCTAATTTTAATTGAGCTAAAAAGATGATTGTACTTCATAATATCTCGCCTTTCTTTGATAATTAAATTTTTAACAATGTTTTTCATTAACATTATAACCCACAACAGTAATTAAAACAATACGTTTTAAACATATTGTTTTAATTTCTGTCAAAAAAAAGAGATGCTATTGTTAGCACCTCTCAATTTTATACCCAAATTCTTTATCTACCTTTTATTTTTTACTTCTTTATAAGATCAATAATGTGTTTGATATACTCGACTCTTTTCTCTTTGCTCGTCAATAACGATTGGTCATGACCGAATGAATCTTGTTTCTCTGCTGGATATGTTAACGCAGCCATAAAAATGATACTATTGAATTGGGATTCAGATGGATTACTCTTTGATACAGAATTTAAAATTCGATTCATCTTTGTATGTAATTCTCTGGTCACCTCAATAATACTCTTAGATACCTCATCTTCCTCCTTCAATCGCTCAGCTTCTTTAAATATAGCTGTTAATCCAGAATAATGAATGGTATATTCCATGATCTCATTCGCAAACATAATAAGTCGTTCTTCTTCAGAATATTCCTCCTGGTCAAGAATAGAATAAATTTCAATTGAATTATGAATAAAGAACTCTTTTGTATTCCGAAGCATCTCTTCTTTTGTTCCAAAGTAATAATTGATTGCACTTACATTAACGCCTGCTTCCTTCGCTATTGCTCGAATCGGTACATTACAAGTTCCTTGTTTCCCAATTAGGTATAATGCAGTATCTAGAATTTTTTCCTCTATACTTTTAAGTTCTCTCATTTAGTAACTCCTTAAATAAACATATTCGGATATATAATCCTACGCTAAGTTGATTTCGTATGTTAACATTATACCAATATAGTTTAAAAGCACAAGATTTTCTAGGAAATAATAAATTTTCTACTCCCACCTTATTTGCATACATCAGATTAATCTTCATTTGTAATAACACTATTTTCCAAATTGATTATAGTGTATAATAATGTAATATTGATAAAAAATAATCGGAGGCATATATGAACATTATCTTTGATTTAGATGGAACACTATTTCAAACACAACCTTGCATTATCAACGCTGTTAATAAGCTTTTTCTTAATAATGGGCTCAAACCAATCGAATCCGACAAAATCTTACAAAATATAGGTAAACGAAGTAATGATTTTTTATGTAGTATATTACCTCCTGATATTATAACTAATGAACTTTATGAACAATTTTGTATGTATGAAAAAGAAGAAATTTCTCAAAATGGACAGCTATTTGATGGAATACAAACTCTATTAGACTATTTAAAGATTAATAATCACCACCTTTATTTATGCTCTAATGGAAGTATAGAAT
>NZ_CBDLAM010000288.1:0-3328 GCF_965301125.1 Anaerosporobacter sp.
AAATTGTATTACAAATCTAAGTTTAAATCTTCTAGCTTAAATTAATAGATTCTAGGAAATGTTACAATAGCCTTGAATAAGTCACCATCTAGCACAATATCAAAAGTTCCATTTTGCAAACTTGCCAAGCTTTGGGCAATAGATAAACCAAGGCCAGTTCCTTCTGTGTTACGAGATAAATCTCCACGTACAAAACGCTCCATCAGTTCGTCAGCGCTTATATTTAATTTAGTAGCAGAGATATTTTTTACGGATACACTTACTGTTTCTTCATTTGCTTCAAGTCAATATATACTCTTGTACCTTTCAAAGCGTATTTGTTAACATTAGAAAAAACATTCTCAAGAATACGGAACGTACTTCTTCCATCTGCATAGATGTATAGTGGTTCCTCAATTTCAGTAAGATCAATTTCTAAATCACTTTGAGCAAGACGGTCTTCAAATTCGCCTATAGTTTGTTTAATTAATTCGACTAAATTAAGTTTTTGCATATGAAGTGTAATGGCACCACTAGAAGCCTTTGAAGCTTCTACCAAATCTTCAATTAACGTCTTAAGTCTCTGAGATTTGGAATCTAGCACCTCGATATATTGGAGTGCTGTTTCATTATCTAGATGTTCTTTCTTTAATAAATCTACATAATTAATAATAGAAGTTAGTGGTGTTTTAATATCATGAGATACATTGGTAATCAATTCAGTTTTTAGACGTTCACTCTTTAACTTCTCATCCACTGCATTGGATAATCCATTACTGATGTTGTTTATATATTTACTTAAAACACGTATATTTGGAATTACTTCAGTTTCATTAATCTTATGAGTTAAGTCTCCATCACTGATTTTCTTCGTTTCTTTAATGAGATAACTTAGAGAGGTTACTGCATTCAAAAAATATCTTCCGAATACAAAGAAAAGTACAAAAAGTATGATTAGTGCAAGTATAGTAAACCCAGGAATTTTGAATAGTAAGGCAGTGATTAGAATAAGAACAAAAAAGACTGCCAATATTGCTGTTGCCTGATAGGTAAGTTCTTTATGGGCAAAATATCTGTGTGACCAAGCATTTAGCCGACTACCAATACGAACCAATAACATGTTTGAACGGAGTGTGTTGCACTTAATTCTTCGAACCAAACTAAAGAAGTTGTAGATGAAGATTGGATACATGGCGATATACACACCAAACAATCGTATAAAATATTCCGTTTCATCAGAAAACTTAGAATTAATCAATTGGAATAGATTATTTAGTAAAACGAAGAAAGTAACCAAAAGGACGAGCCAAACAGTTTCTGTATTTACTTTGTCATATGTTGTTAAACATAAGGATTGTGACCTTTTGCTATAGCCTGCAAACTGTATACTAAGGATTAAAAATGACAAAAATATAATAAATATGATTGGTAAATAAAGGATCGCTGTCTTGTAGGCTTGATGCATTGTTTGAAAGCTTCGGTATGCCTGTGCAAAATCGTCACTGTTATAAGGAAAATTATTAATTGTTGCTGTATAGAAGACATAATCATCCGTTTTTTCAGTATGAATCGTAGTGCTTGTACTATCAGTATCTTCTCCTTCAGTAGCTGTCGTATCAGAAGGCGTAAGCTGTGTTTTGACACAGGAAGACATCCATTCTAAGGTACGGGAGTCTAACAGCCCCCATTTGGTAACGTTAGTATTATATATTGTACTGTTGGTGCTAAGGACAAGGTAAGCGTCACATTTAGATATGTTCTTCAAAAAGTCGGAGACATTTGCTTCTAATACGGAAGAATCACTTAGGTCAACATTAGAACTAGAATTTGTTGACTTTACGGTAGAAACCTTACTTGCAAGATCATCTGAAGTATTATAAGGACTTATATACTTTTCCGAAAGAAGGTTTGGTGAGTAATACTCAGCACCTGTTGTTAAGTTCTTTACGTAATAGATGAAATTGCTGTCTTTTACATTAAGAATCTGATTATAGTATTCAAACTTATCTTGATCGCTCACAAGTTCATTCATAAAGAATGTTTCATTAATATGAGATGATGGATATTCATCCTCATTTAGAAGGTTCGTTGTGTAACCATTTTCGCGGTACATAACATAGGCCGCAACTCTTTCATTATACTTAGCAAATGTTTTCTCAAAATAATAGGTTTCAGTGAATTTATCATCATTACTTCCATAGTAATCAGGATAATGGAAGATATGATAGAAACATAGTAAAAGAAGAAATCCAAATACTGCTAACCCAACTTGTATAAGCCATTTGACAGTTAGGGAATATTTAATTCTTTTCATGGAAACCTCCATAGATATCAATTAATTAGCTGTAACTATTTGAAATATAAGCATGGAAGCTTATAAATCTTCTACTTTATACCCAATTCCCCAAGCAACCTTAAGATACTTAGGCTCTTTCGGATTGATTTCAATTTTCTCTCTAATGTGTCTAATATGAACAGCTACGATATTGTCTACACCAAATGATGGTTCATTCCAAATCTGTTCATAAATTTCGGAGATGGAGAATACCTTACCTTTGTTCTTAACTAATAATTTAAGTAGATTATATTCTATAGGTGTTAATTTAATTAATTCGTTATCCACCCAAACCTCTTTCTTCTCATCATCGATGATTAAACCACCAGTTTGATACAGATTTTTACTTTCTGGGATGCTACCGAATTTTGTATAGCGACGTAATGCTGACTTAACACGAGCTGTTAATTCAAGAGGATTAAAAGGCTTTGTAATATAATCATCAGCCCCTAGATTAAGACCAACAATTTTATCAGTATCTTCGGATTTTGCTGAAAGGAAGATAATTGGTACTGAGTTGTTCTCTTCACGTAATGCGATTACTGTGTGAATTCCATCAAGGATTGGCATCATGATATCAAGCAAGAGTAAGTGTATTTGTTCACTATGAATAATATCAAGTGCCTCTTTACCATTGTAGGCTTTTCGAACTTGATAGTTTTCTTGAGTCAGATATATTGCGATTGCGTCAACGATTGCGGAATCATCATCGCATATTAAAATTGTATACATAATAATCCTCCTATTTTAATATAGTGATATATAATAATCTCTAAAAGTAGGTTAGTCATTTATATTATAATGATAAAACTGGTTTCTATATATATATGTTATACCATAAACAGGAAGCTTTGTAAGCAATTTTTTATAAACAAGCTAAAAATCATTGATGTAGTTGTGTATTACTAATATTAGCAACATTGGTTAAAAAAATAACAAATCAATATTTTAAAAAAATATAACAATTATGTCTATAAAATAACATTAATTTATTAATTAGAGGTAAAAGTGATT
>NZ_CBDLAM010000289.1:0-3247 GCF_965301125.1 Anaerosporobacter sp.
TATTGAGAGTATTTACTCTTACTATAGACCACCAATTTATGATTTTGAAAGGAGCATATTTGTTAACATGATTAAGTTTGAACAAGTAAGCAAGGTTTATCCAAATGGATACAAGGCCCTTAACAACATTACATTAGATATTGAGCAGGGTGAATTTGTGGCTATCATCGGTCTATCTGGTGCCGGCAAATCCACATTACTTAGAACAATCAATAGAATGCACGATATCTCAGACGGTAAATTAACAGTTAACGGTAAAGAAGTAAATAGCCTAAAAGGAAAGGAATTAAGAAAATTCAGACGTAAAATCGGTATGGTGTTCCAATCCTTTAATCTAGTAACAAGAACAACTGTTATTAAGAACGTCTTAACATCAAGAGTTCCTGATATGCCTTTATGGAAATCTATTATAGGCCTATATTCAAAAGCAGATAAAATTATTGCCCTTGAAGCTCTTGATAAAGTAGGCATTCTTGATAAAGCTTACATCCGTGCAGACCAACTATCTGGTGGACAGCAACAACGTGTTGCTTTAGCAAGAACCTTAGCGCAAAAACCTGAGATTATCTTAGCAGATGAACCTGTTGCTGCTCTTGATCCAATTACTGCTGGTCAAGTTATGGATGACTTTAAGAAAATCAATAAAGAAATGAATATTTCTGTCTTAATTAACATTCACCATGTTGATTTAGCACTAAAATATTGTGACCGTGTAATTGGAATTAAAGCGGGGGAAATCGTATACGATGGTCCATCAAAAGATGTAGATAATGAGATTCTAAAAGAAATCTATGGACGTGAATTAGCAGATGATGAAGTAATGGGGGAATAGTATGTTTTCAGCGATTAAAAATATATTCGTACCAGAAAAAATCGTCCTCAGTGACGGTAAAGAAATAAAGCCACCAAAACCAGTAGCTCCTTATATTGTTATCGGTCTGATAGTCTCTGTTATCCTTGCAATTAATATAACAGGATTTAATTTCTCGACTTTGATTAAGCGTGGTAGTTATTTTTTTGATATTCTAAAAGACATGTTTCCTCCTGATTTTAGTTATGCTTCTAAAGTAGTTACTCCGTTAATTGAAACTGTTAAGATGTCTGTATTAGGGTCACTTATCGGAAGCTTTTTAGCAATTCCATTCGCTATATTATCAGCCGTTAATATCACTAAATCAAAAATCGTCATAGCAATTGTTCGATTTGTATTAAGTATCACAAGAACTTTACCAACGCTAATTATTGCCTTATTGGCAACATATTTCTTTGGACTTGGTACTTTCGCAGGTACCGTTGCAATTACAATATTTACATTTGGTCTAGTTGTTAAGATGCTATACGAAAAGATTGAAACTGTTGACATGGGGCCTTTTGAAGCAATGGAAGCTGTTGGTTCCACTAGATTAAAAGCTTTCATCGGGTCTATTATACCTCAAATTGCTCCTTCTTATGTGTCTATCTGTCTCTATAGTTTAGAATTAAATGTTAGATACGCCGCAATACTAGGTTATGTTGGAGCTGGTGGTATCGGTGTTATCTTAAACGAAAAAATTGGTTGGAGACAATATGATCAAGTAGGTATGATCTTAGTAATGTTATTCATTACAGTTGTAATCATTGAACAAATTAGTAAATATGTAAGAGAAAGGTTAGGGTAAGATGGATTTTACAGTAAAAAAACAATTAGAAAAAGAACCAAATCTTTGGATCAAGAAAGCCCTAACTGCCTTATTTATCATAGCAATTATTATCTGGTCTCTTCAAACCGTTCAATATAATGGGGTGAAAGAAAATGGTTTAACCATTGCGAAAAACGTTATCTCTGGTATTCTACACCCAGATATGGATATGATGTTTGATTTTGCAGAAGGGGTTCCCGCTCTATTATTAGAAACAATCTGTATTGCCCTATTAGGTTCACTATTTGGAACAATCTTAGCAATTCCTTTTTCATTCCTAGCTTCTAGTAATATTGTTCCTAAATGGGTTAGTATGATTACTTCATTCATTATTGCGGCTATTCGTACATTCCCTGCTTTCGTATATGGTCTTATGTTCATTCGTGTTACTGGACCGGGTGCTTTCGCAGGTGTACTAACCTTATCCGTAACTTCTATCGGTATGGTAAGTAAGTTATTCATTGAAACCATTGAAGATTTAGATACGAAAATCTTAGAATCATTAGATGCCGCTGGTTGTAATACATTCCAAAAGATTCGTTATGGAATTATTCCACAGCTATTCTCAAACTTCGCATCAACTGCCATATATCGTTTTGAAATTTGTTTAAAAGATGCTTCTACTCTTGGTTTAGTAGGCGCTGGTGGTATCGGTGCTCCTCTGATCTTTGCTATGAATGCATTCAACTGGGATGAAGTTGGCGCTATCTTATTCGGATTAGTTGCTTTAGTCCTTGTTGTAGAAGTACTTTCTACGAAGATAAGAAACAAGTTGGCTCGTGGTTAATACACTGCTAATACAATTGAGATGCAAAACTCTATGTAGGTTTTCAGAGCTTCTTTGCTGGCGTTCTATGACACGAAACACGCTACACATCTAAGTACTTCTATGTGTGTACAACGTATGTATTCAGATGGTACGGAAACGCCTTCGATTCGCCATCCTGGCGAACTCAGGCTGGCCAGACTTCCTTGCCTCGCCTTCCTAGGTTATACAGTACACACTAAGAAGTACTATAGATGTTGCGCTATCGTTTCTTAGTCATAGGACGACAGCTAAGAAGCAGATTTATACTGTTGAGAGTTTTGCTTTACTACGTTTTTGATACACAAATACTATTGTGTATTAATAATGTGAGATGAGGGTATTGCAAAATGCCATTCGAGTAAACTAGCTATGTTATTAATACTAAATGCATTGAAATGCAACATTAAAAAAACAACTTTTCTAACTGTGTGCTATATGTGAACATATATTTATGTTCACATATTCGCTTACAGCGTAGAAAAGTTGTTTTTTTCTAATGTGTGAAAGCATTTAATTGTAACAACATAGTGTGACTCTTGCTTTTATAACAGCCTCATCTTTTATTAAGCTTTCTAATAACTAATGAGAAAACTTTTACTATCACTTCTATTATTATAATATAAATCACATATATTCCAATTGACAGGGCTGCATATGAAAAATCATATTGCGGTTGTGCACCATCTAAAGTAATTCCCTTCAATCCAATTCCGTATAATCCCTTCCCATGGTATATAAAGACTAATACAATATATATGAT
>NZ_CBDLAM010000290.1:0-3227 GCF_965301125.1 Anaerosporobacter sp.
ATCAGCTGACTTGGTCTAGTATAGCAGAGTTGAAATCGTTTGTAAAGTACTTTTTTTATTTTTCTAATAAATTAATACGATATCTATTATGAGCATATCTTTAAATAATATACATAAAATTTCTCTCTTAATTAAAAAGATTCTTTCATAAGAGCAAACTATAGCTTTTATGAAAGAATCTCCTAGTATTGATTATTTAATCTTAATTGTTATTTTCTTTACCTTTGATCCACATTTTGCAGTTACAATTACTGTACCCTTTTTCTTTGCAGTAAGTTTACCTGTTTTAACATTAATAGTTGCAACCTTCTTATTATTTACACTATATTTGATTGAACCTTTTAATCCATATGCTTTAGCAACGATCTTTTGTGTTGCTCCTTTTTTCATTGTTGTAGATACTGTAGTGAATTTGACATATGGTTTCTTTACATTAAGTTTAATTGTTACACTATAATCAATTCCATTCTTCGTAATAACACCTTTTATAATAGTTGTTCCTGTACTCACCGGTGTAACGATACCTGTTTTACTTACTTTTGCAACCTTCGTGTTATCTGATTTAAACTTGCTGAATATAACAGTTCCATCAATCCCACTATAGCTTAGTCTCTTCTTCTGTCCAAGATAGATTGTTTGATTATATTTTGCATCTGGTGTATTTAACTCAACATATTTCGTTGTAGCTTCAATTCTTTCCCCGTCCACATAAAAGATTACTCGTTCTGACGATAGTATCTTATACTTTACTTTCAACGTAGTTGATGTACCACTAAACGATATAGTAAAGGATTTATCTTTATAATCGAATGTACATGGTTCTGGGTCAGCCCCTGTAAACCACTCTTCACTCTCATCAATAGCGCTTACCAAACCATCTGGTGTAAATGTTATACTTTTACCATCTATTCCTTCCCATACACTACTTGTACTAGAATAATTGAAAAAGTCAAACGCATCTTGATCACTCGTTAACGTTACCTTTTTTTCCTTAGTTTTTGATATAATACTATCTATTTTAGTGTCAGGTGTATATTTATACTCAATGGAAATTACTTTTCCATTCACAATATCAATTGATAAGCGGCCATCATAGTCCATATCCGCATATGTATGAAATTTATTCCCATCTACTTGTGGAATTAAATTATAGTATTCATAAAAAACATAGTTTTTTTCGCTACTATAGTTCCAATATTTATCAAATGGAAATTGTCCTTGTCTATCCTTATATCTTTTTTCATTCTTATATAAAGTAAGTACTGTGGCTTGTTTTGTTCCAACACGAACTTTACCTGGTAATTTATAATTAGCAGTTGTATCTCCATCAATAAACAACGTAGTAACAACTAGATTCTCTAACTTTTGAGGACTTTGTTCTCGATTTTCAATTTGTACTCGTATTCTTTGTTTACCTTTGGTCATGTATACGATTTCTTTATCACCATAATTTGAGCTATTTTCGCAATTAAAATATATATCTTGATATTCTTCTGGGAATTCCCAGCCATTCTCAATTAATTTAGACACAGGAACAGGCAATTGATAGTATTTCGAATCTAGTTCAAATGTGAATGAGGTTGCTTTACTTTCAACCTTAGTAGGTTCTGTATACTCTTTTTCTGTAATTACTTGCTTGTCCAGAATACTTCTTGTATCCAAAAATACGGATTCTATGCTACTCTCTACTAATTTCCCTTGGGCATCGTAATCGAATGAGACAGACGAATCTGCTATATAATAAAATAATGAATTTATATAGCTTTGTTCTTGAAAATGATAGCTTGTATATTCTTTATCATCCTTATAACTTGTATATGTTTCTATCGCATTTTCTGTTATCCCACCCATAAGATGTGGAGTCCCCATAATTTTCAACATCTCATCTACTGACATCTCGCTTGTAATTCCTTGTACAGTTAATACATCTGGTGTACCTTCCATACTATAGACAAGATAATTACTATAATCGTTGTTTGTTATGAGATTCACATTGATTCCTCTTACAGTGACTGCTTTGTTTTCCTTTACCAATATGTAATCAGTAAAAGTTTCCTCTCCAAATGTTAATGATTCATAATACAAAGGTGTTTTAATTGTCCAGCCATTTGATAAAATCTCTTTCATTGTTACTGGCAATGTGTATTCTACACCATCTAATGTAACATTATATTTTTTTACATTTTGTTTTGCTTGTTCTTTTTCTTGTTGATTTTCTTGCCCAATTGTCGTTTTAGCTTTTACAAGGTTACTCCCAGCTATAATACCAAAGCCTATTAGCAAGAATGCTACTATCATAAATTTCTGGATTCTTGTACTAATCTTCACTTACCCTTTTCCTCCCATTCTTCTCGTAAATTAGAAAATCGCGAAACTCTATAATCTTCTCAGCTTTATAGCTAACATGTTTCAACTTAAAACAACCGTATAATACCTTTCGTACTTTTAGTGTGTTCTATAGAGATCAAAAAGGTGATGTATGGACGCCTAACCAGTCTGAAATTATCCTGGTTGACAAATAAAAGGCGATTTTTGTACCTCATATAACGCACTTGCTAGACATTAAAATACTTAGGTATGTAGCCTGTTTTCGTAATCTTGCATCAGATATGAAGATTTAGAAAAAATGAATTTCGCAATTATCTATTCTCTTGTTATAGATGTAAATCCTATTAATTTACAATTCAAATTATACGCTTTAAAATCTCATATGTATACAAAGATCTTTGACCTTAAATAAATCTTAAGTATTGTAGTATCAAATATATATTAATTTCTACCCCAAATGTAAAAAGAGGTTGGTACACGGTTTTCTTCGTGTAACAACCTCTTAATTTTATTCTAGTACAGTATGTACCTGATCAAATAATTCTGATAATGTTTCTACTGATTTTTTAGCATCTTCTGTAATATCTCTTTGATATGCAACTTCATGTTCTACACTATGTGCTGCATCATTCGAAGCATAGGCAGCATCGAGAATCTTCTTGAATACTTCATTTACGCTAGCAGCCATGGTATTTTGTATATCAACAACCTCTAAAATCTTATTCATATCATTTCCCATACTTTCGTTAAAGGAAACAACTGATTTCATTGTATCAGAGATTTCCTTCGATGCTTTAGCTGATTGCGCTGCTAATTGATTTACTTGATTTGCAACTACCGCAAACCCACGTCCATGTTCTCCTGCACGTGCCGCTTCAATAGATGCATTTAAAGATAAC
>NZ_CBDLAM010000291.1:0-3220 GCF_965301125.1 Anaerosporobacter sp.
GGTTAAAATATACCATTATATACAAAAAAAATCAAGGGGATACAACAAAATAGCACAATTTATTACAAAAATTATTAAATGGCAAATCATATGGAAAACAAATTCAAATATCAAAAAATACAAGAAAAAGGAGCTGAAAGTCCTTTAAGATCTATTCAAGAAGGAAAAAATTATTCCAGTCTAATGAATAGTAAAAAAAGTGAAAAATATTGATAAAAAATATTGATTAGTGAAAGAAGAGGAAAATGATGGTGGTTGAAATAACAAGTGTTTTAGATTAATATATATTGGTCTAGTATTAATTACAAAGGAGAATTTATGAATACACAAAAATTATCTCAAACAACTTGGTTTACTATTCTAATGTTGTTTATTTTTTTCCCTGTTGGTATATATCTGATGTGGAAAAACAAAAAATTTAAACATAATAGTAGAATTATTATCACAGCCCTTATCTTGGGAATTGCTTTTATTCCATCTAACGATAGTGATTCTGATAGTCAAACGACTATATCTAAGGAACAAGTAGTTGGAACACAACTAGAATCAATAACAGATACTGAAGATGATATTACTAAACAAGATAATAAGGAAGTGTCACAAAATGATGTAGCAGTATCACAAGATAAGTCTGATACGCAAGAGAAATCTTATAATAAGACTGAGGACGCTACTGGAACTGATAGTGAAAAGAAATCGGATAATAAAGCTGAGGAAGCTGCTACAACGGATAGTGAAAAGACATTAGATAATAAAACTGAGGACGTTGCAGCAACTGATAGCGAAAAATCTGATAACAAGATTGATAATGGAACATTCAAATATAAAGGTAAATCCTACAAAATAATCGAAGTTGACGGTGGAGATTTATCTGGAAGTAGAGAAGCTAATGTAGCAGTAGATATCGGATTTGGAGATAGAACATATTGGGCATTGACGAATGAATATGGGCAGCTTGTTTATGTAATGGCTGACAAGATTACACTACAAGACGATAAGAATGAACCAGTAACATCAAAAGGAAGATATTACTCTGATGAAGCGAAAGTACCAGGGGTTGAACGGTCTGATTTAGATGAAGGTCATATAATTGCTGATTCTCTTGGTGGAGTGTCCAATGCTTACAATATAACACCACAGGAGAGTACACTAAATAGACACGGCGATCAAGCATATATGGAAAAGGTAATTCGTGATGCAGGTGGTTGTGAAAATTTCGTAGCTACAATTACGTATCCTAACACTACAACTCAGATACCATCAAAGTACAAGTACACATACACACTTAAGGGGAATAAGATTGTAGATGAATTTGATAATGTTAATCCCGATAAAGTAAACAGCACTATAAATTCGAAAAATAATGTAAGTTCGAAAAATAACACAAGCTCGAATACATCCAGTAGTGATAAGGCTTCCACTAATAAAAAAGAAGACCTTTCCAAGGTAGATACAAATGGAAATGGTAAAGTTACTATTGCAGAAGCGAAAGCAGCTGGCTATTCAATGCCTATTTATTCAGATCATTGGTTGTACAAATATATGGATGATAGAGATGGAGATGGTGTGGTAGGAGAATAAATGACGGGTTCAAATCCTACTGCATCCGTGATGAAAGCCTTGTAAACGTTAAGTTTGCAAGGCTTTATTTTGATATATACAATTATTCTCCATAAAGCCAAGTGTTTTCTGCTACTATAAGTTGTCGATCTAATTCACTATATGATTGAGGTGCGTATCTAGGTAACATACAGACACCGCATTCTCTATCAAAAGTATTATACAGTTTACGACCGCAAAATATACATTCATTAGATTTATAAACGAATTTTTGAACTTTTGCATTGTAAAAGTGCTGGTATAGTGCTTGATCATTCACGCTCATTTTGTTGTTGTGATTAACAATGTAAAGCCTCCATCTTTTATAATCATTAAAGGCTATATTTGCCGCCTCTTCAGACAAACCAAATAGATTCATTACATCTTTATAATTTTTACTAGAGTATTGTATCGCTATTCGTGGAGCTAGGATATTACTTGCAAAAACATTAGCTGCAAACTCATCTTCTGAATCCAGTAATATATGACCAAGTTCATGCATTAAAGAAAAGCGAATCCTTGTTTCAGGTTTTTCATCATTATAAAAGATACTCTTCGTTTCTCTTATTGTAATTGCATCTTCACTAAGTAAGAAGCAAGCATCTCTCTTGGCAAGTGAAAGGGAAGAATACTTTATTAAGTTATATTCAAAACAGTTTATTATTTCTGAACAATCTATCGGAAATGATTTTATCTTGCAAAATGTAATTGCTGAATAAACAGTCTTTAAAATTTCCTGAAATTCTATAGTAATCAGCCTTCTTCCTCATCGTCGGATAATATAATTTGTGCAAGTTTCATTTTTTCGGCTTGAGAAAGATTATTTTTACTACGTGTATAAACAGTTAGTAAGTCATTGTAAGAATTGATTTTATTAGTAGTATCTTCATTGGTATCATCAAAATCATCTAATGAGAGCCCCAATACTCGTGCAATAGCTTTTAAAGTTTCAAGTTTGGGATCTTTAGTCACACCACTAAGTATTTTATCCAAAGTACCTTTAGGAACTCCTGATCGTTCTGCTAATTCAGCAGTTGTAAGTCCTAATTTCTTTTTATATTCTTCTATAATCTCTAAGCCCATTTTCCATTCCTCCTTTTTACTTAATAATATCACCGTTAACGGATATAGTCAAGAAAAAGTCTCCTTAAATAGACTACAATACTTAACCGCTAACGGAAAAAATACATATAAAAAGAATTGACTATTTCCACCAAAGGGTATAATATATGAATATAATAACCGTTAACGGATAAAATAGTAGATGAATTGTTTATGATTGGAGCTGCTACAACAAAGGGAAAGTGTCATCCAGTAACTTTTCATATACACAAGTACGAACAAGCGTAAGTATAACAAAAAATTAGGAGCCATAATGGCTCCTATAAAAAGGGGAAGGTTTATGAAAAACAATCTATATAAAAAGATAATAAGCTTTCTTTGATGATTTAATAATATCATTCATTTGTGTAGTAACTATGGAACATTAATGAAGATTGTGTGAACGTTCTGAAAACTTTTTGAGGCCAAAGGATCTTATTAATACACGAAACAACCTAAACAGTGATGAAAGACCAACTATCAAAAGTCAATAGGTAAATAAAAAAGAATATTGGTTATT
>NZ_CBDLAM010000292.1:0-3208 GCF_965301125.1 Anaerosporobacter sp.
ATTGTAACGTAAATAATAGAGAATACATATTAGCGTTTGGGAAGGAGTAACATTACATGATTAAAGTGATTGAAGAGTCAAATAACAAGATTTTTGAAATTATGGTAAATGAGTTACTCAGCAAAGGATATAGAATTGGTGATGCTAGATGTGGCAAAAGTTATGCCGCTATATTGATTAAAAGACAATGCAGATAAATAGTTAATGATTTGATCAGTAATTAAAACATACAAAAACAACATTTTATTAACTTTACGAAGGGAGTTGAATAATTGAAAAGCAATATTTTTATACCCAAAACAATTAACGTAGGATTTCAAAATCGGAGTGATACATATACAAAGAAGTTGGCATATGTGATTTACTATGATGAAAAAGGGGTATTGCGAAAAGAAAAATCATGGAATAGTTGGAGAGACGAGAAGATTGACCCACGGGAAATTGAAAATGTACCAACATCAGGGTTTGTTATAAATAAGAAAGTTGGTGGATACTCTACTGGCTGGAATCACCGGCAAACATATGTGAGAATATATGATCCGAGAAACTTTGAGTTTGAAATTAGTGTACCAAACCTATTGTATATATTAGAAAACACCAACTCAATTAAAGGGAAGGGTTTAGAAGGAGAATTTGTGTATGGTTGGGATGGTACTGATTTATTATTGATTCCAACTAGTTCGCCAGATTATGAAGAACTTACTACATATAATGAAAAGATGTTTAATGCGGATATTATTAAAGCGAAAGATTTGACAGTCGGTGCAACGTATTTAACTAAGGATAATCAAAAGTGGGTTTATCTTGGCAAATTTGACTATTGGGATAATGTTAGAGTTTCAGATGGGTTTAAAGATGAACCTAGTGGTTGGTATGGGAGTTGTAGGGTTGAGCAATATCATTATGAAACACAAGTTAAAGATAAAAGATTCTATTTTTGCAAACTCGTACAATGCAATAACAAACCTGAATTTTACGAGCTAAAAAGTATTAACAAAAAGTTTATTTCTGTAGTAAACAACAAGTGTGTGGATAATTATGCAGAGTTATTTGAAATGCTAGAGAGCTCTAATGTTTATTATTCTCCGATTGATGATACAAAAGACGAATATATCCCGTATTCTTTAGAAGAATTTAAGACGTATATGTTAAACAAGGCTGGAGGTAGATACGTTAACCATTTGAACGATAGAAAAACTAGCTACACTAATACGTGGGTTCGTAGTGATGATGATAATATGTATACAATAGGATATAAAGGAAATCCAGTTACAATAGAAGAGATATATGACGAATTTAAGCCAGTCATTTATAACCAATATCTAATGAATGGTAAATTGTATAAAGGAAGGTATTAAACATGGCAAATCAAAATAATGATTTAAGGATTTTAGAATTAAAGAAACAGATAGAAACAAAGAAAAAATATTTATCAGGAAGAAAAGTAAGATTTACACCGGAGACAAATTGCATTCTGGAATTAGATGGCAGCAAGCACAATTTAAATGTATTAGATGGTGGAGCACTTATGTTTTTGATGTTAAAGTTGAATTTATATAACATGTCAGCTGATAATCTTAAAATGCCACATCCTACAATAAGCGGCTACTCTGTAGACCTATGGATCAATGATATTAAGAGTAAATTGTCCGTATCTGGAATGAAGAGAGAAGAAGCAGATTTACATAAGATGGAGGCAAAACTCGATAAGCTTTTATCTGAAGAAAAGAAAACTGAGCTTGAAATTGATGAAATTGCTGCTCTATTAAACTAGAATCAAAGAGGCATTTTATACGAGGTGGAGGTGAATAAGTAAATGTACCTATCAGACAGAATAGATAAGTATGCGGGCAAGAGAGTGATGGTTGTTTATGCAAATAGGAAATCTAAATATCAAGAAACATTACATATGATTGGTACTGTAAAGAATTGTACGAGTGGCTCAGAACTTGGAGTTCTACTAGACGATGTCAGAAATTCGGCAAGTAAAAGGGGATTGTTTTGGTACAACCCACATGAATTAAAGTTTATTGATGAATTAGAAGAAAATGGAGGATTGAAAATGGAAGGTAATTTTAGAGTTGCAGTAGTTGAATTGGAATGTAGTTATAGTAGTAAGGAGTATGGATTTGCTTTATTTGATGAGAATGTTTATGTTGGAGATACGGTAGTAGTAAATCCACAAAATAAGCTAACCTTAGCAATTGTTAAAGCAATTTATACAAAAGAAGAATATGCAAAGAATGTCACGAAAGAAGTTGTTGATGTAGTAGATTTGGCTGCATTTAACAAGAGAACTGAAGAACGTGAGAATGCTGTAAAATTGGAAAAAGAGAAGAAAGAAATTCAGAAAGAATTAGATAAGAAAATAGCCAAGCTAAAAGATTTAGAATTCTATGAAAGAATGTCTAAAGAGTTGGGTGAAAAAGATCCTGAGATTGCCGAAATGGTTGAAAAGCTGAAAGAGTTAAGTGCTTAAATAATCACAACAAATAGAAATTTCATATTGTAACGAAAGGAGATAATATTGAATATTAAACAAATTAAACCGAAAGGAAAAGATTCTGATAAGTATAGTATTCAACTATATCGGTTTCTAAGTAAAAAAGAGTTGAAATGCGACAAAGTATATTATCAAGCTATGCATCCTGTAAAAGTTGGGTGCGACGAAAATCATGAGCCAATAACTCAATACCAAGAAATGCCCTTTGATATTAATGATTTTAATCTTTGCGATATTTTTCTTAGCTTTCAACCAGCTTGTTATGTGGAAGACCGAAATGACATAACCGGTACAAATCTGCAAACAATATTAGGTAATAGGAAAGATAAATACGAGATATATTGTTATGCATGTGGGTTATCGCCTAGAAAATACGTTGATGTTTCAGAGGTCTTTTGGGCAGAATATATCAAACGTGGTAGATGTATCTGGGATAGAAAACATAATAGGTGGTTACAGGACGATGAAGACAGGTTTACATATGTGGGTAAAAATTCAAGAAGGTGTAACTGGTGCGGTGAGTGGCAGCACAGAGAAATACATAAAAATGTCAAGATTGAGAGAAAAGAGATTTGGGTTTAAACCTATGAAACTGTTATTTGAAGTGATAAGAAAGGAAAAATAAAATTATGAAACCAATTGTAGTATACGATATTGAAAAGTATGACGGAGATGAAAATTTACTCTTAATTAGCAAAGATGTAT
>NZ_CBDLAM010000293.1:0-3206 GCF_965301125.1 Anaerosporobacter sp.
GATACTGTATCTTTTATTTCTTCCGCCTGTTCTATAGCTCCTAATTTTTCTATTATTTGTCTCTTTTGTTACTAATTCTGGTTTTATTTAATAAAAATCACAAACATTTTTCTTGATACAAAGGACATTTCTAACTTTCAATATGCAATTTCCCATGCTTGGTAACTAAAAAAGGATAAAGTCAATTATTGACCTTATCCTTAATATTGGCATTTTGATATAAAATTATTATGATTCCAGTGATTAAAGTATTGTTTGATATACTATCGTCCAGATATCTGAAAGTTACAGTATACTCTTTTACCCAATAATACAATTATAGCACCTAAAATAACATATAAGATCGGAGCAAATTGCCATGAGGTTAATTGTATTCCAAATAAAGAAACTAGTCTTAAATCTACAAAACCTTGATTACCTTTTAGCAAATTAATAGGTACCATATTCCAAATTTGTGATAGGAATCCAAAGGAGATTGGAATTGGAACCAGACGTACAGCAAACAGTCCACCTACTATGACTGCCATTGCTCCGATACTGTTATGCAGCAATTCAGCAAACACCATTGCAAATATACTTACCAATACAGATGCTAAAATAAGTATCCCCAACATGATTATCAAAGCTTCTCCTACCGATAAATCATAAGAATACCAAAATTCTGTTGTAGTCTGTATCATCGCATTAAATCCTTCCGTTCCATAACAGATAAAATTACCTATAATTGAAACGCCTGCAAAAATGGATGTGGCAATCAAAGCCACCAAGCTCCCCGCTATAATTTTTGCAAAATACTGTTTCTGTCTTCCATATCTAGTACACAATATAAGCTGGTCTGTCTTTTTATTATGCTCCTCTATAAATACATTTATCATACATATGGCAATAAGAAAAGTAATAAGCATGCAAGTCATATAAGGGCCATTCATATCAACTAAACTCAGATATGCTGTTGCATATTGGTATGTAATTGTGTCAGGTAGCTTCTCTTCCTTCTCATCCCAATATGCTCGTTCTTTCTCTGACAAATCATAAAATTCATACATATTTTCTTGTTTATTTCGCTTTATCTGATATAATTCCTCCTCAGTCAAATCAAATATCTGATAACTCGTATCGGAAATCCAACTATTAATTAGTGTATATATTTCCGAATATGGCCTCACCTCAGACTGATACGTATCCGACAGTAGATACTCTATGCTTCCCATATCCCCAACTTTTGCATATGCATTCTGCATCTCATGGAGTAATGTATCATCTATATTTCTGCCCGACAATGACAATCCATTTTTCCTATCGATTTGATTTCTTTTTGCATGTGTTTCAACAAATTTATCATCTACATAAGTAGCACCAATGTTACCGGATAATGCCAAATACAGCTGCATTAGTAAAAGTACAATAAAAGCGACCCATGTACTTTTTCTCTTCAATATTTTCTTGATTTCGAACCCAACTAACATTCTCACTTGTCCTGTTCCTCCAATCCACCAAATTCTCTTAGATAGAACTCTTCCAAATCTTCATTAATATCTTCACGGGTTCCATTAAATACAAGTTGCCCATAATTCATCATTAAAATTCTATCTGCGATACGATCAATATCTGATACAATATGTGTAGATAAAATGACGATACTGTCTTTTCCTAAATCAGCGATCAGATTACGAAATCTTACCCTTTCTTTGGGATCTAGTCCTGCTGTAGGTTCGTCAAGAATCAGAATCTTCGGATCATTCAGTAGTGCTTGTGCAATTCCAAGACGCTGCTTCATTCCCCCCGAATAGGTTTTTACTTTTTTATTTGCCACATCTTTTAGTGATACAAGTTCCAATAACTCTTCCGTCTTTCTTTGTGCTGTCTTCTTTCCTAGCCCCTTCAATACAGCCATATACAGAAGAAAATCTCTCCCTGTAAAGTCAGGATAATAACCAAAATCCTGTGGCAGATACCCAAGTTCTGCCCTGTATTCCTCCGTAGCCACATCCATACCGTCAAAGGTGATTGTACCACTGGTAGGAGTCAAAATCCCACATATCATACGCATTAAAGTAGTCTTTCCCGCACCATTTGCTCCTAACAAACCATATATGCCTGGTTGAAAATTCAATGATATTCGATCCACTGCAATTTTATTTTTGTATTGTCTCGTCAAACGATCAATTATTAATTCCATGCCAAATCCTCCGTCTTTCGAATGGTACGATGTATTTCCCTTATCATTAATACCATGAAGCATACACATACAACAGTCCATATTCCTAGGTAACTGGTATTGTAAATAAAATTATATTTCATTGATACTACAATCACTAAAAAAGCCACCAATACTGAAAAACTAAAACAAAGATACGTCCCATCTCTATTTGATACCTTTCTAACTATCATCAGCCCTCCGATTGCTGTTATCAAATATGGAACCATCATATAGACCAACTGCGAATAGACATTGTAACCACTTAACAATGCTATAAACAAAATCATCATAAAATTACTTATTCCCAGTATAATCATTCTGGTAAGTATAATGCTCTTAAGTGAAAATCGCGAAGAAAGTTCCAACTCATCCATGCCATAATGATAAGAACGCATACTTTCCGTAATAGATACCATCACAAAAAATGGAACTAGTGCATTCACACTTCCAATATAAGTTGATTCAATATGGTAATTTAAAAATAATGCAAACATGAATAAGAAAAATGAAGCAATCCAAGCACACTTAGAAATATAGCATAACTGGGTCTTCATCATATGAGCCATACTCATATTTTGCCTTCCTACTTTTCTCATAAATTCTCTTTTTCTAATAGGTTCTGGCGCTTCAAAATATTCTTTTAACTGCTTCTGTAGTTTACGTTCCATCCGAAATCCTCCTTTCTAATTTCTTTGTTATCTTATTTAATTCACGATATAGTACAAATCTAGATTTTCCATACATATTACTAAGTACTGCAAATGGTACTTCGTTTACATAGCGTAAGAACAACAATTCCTGCTCTTCTATAGAAAGCGATTCTATTGCCTCGTGCAGCGCAATGCTATTTACGATTCTTTCCTCAAAACCAGGCTGAACACTCTCTGTATCCTGCTCTTCTTTGTTTTTCCTTCGAAAAGTATCTATGCACAGATTTCGTGCAACAGTGTATAAAAAAGCTAGCGGCCGCCCAATGTCATTTAGTTAGTTAATTAAGTTCTAACAC
>NZ_CBDLAM010000294.1:0-1439 GCF_965301125.1 Anaerosporobacter sp.
GAGGAAAGATACTATATCAATTATTGGAACAAGTATTGTATTTCTCATTGCTTTGTATCTTATTATTGATAGTATTAAGAGTGAATTTGAAAAGAAGAAAAAAGAGTATTATGATCATATGGAAGAACAGTATAGACAAATAGATAAATTGGTTGATCAAAGGGTTGGAGAAGCAAAAGAAGAGTTATTGCATCGTCAAAAATCTACTGTAGAAGTATTGCTAAAAGCACAAAGAAGTTTTACAGAAGCAATCATTAAAGATAATAATAAAAGATAAAGATAAAGAAAATCATAAAAGTGTTAGTAACAAGATATAGTAACTTTAATAATCTATCTGTTAGGAGGTGAAAGAATGAATTACATTGTTGTTGATTTGGAATGGAATCAAAGTCCTTATGGAAAAGAAGCAGAGATAAAGGAAATTCCATTTGAGATTATAGAAATTGGTGCAGTTAAATTGAATGAGAACAAAGAAGTGATAAGTAGTTTTAGTAGATTAATTAGACAACAAGGATTTAATGATATTCATTCGATTACCAAGGAGATTATACATATAGAAATAAGTGATTTGGTAGAGGAAGAAACATTTGAGTATGTTATAAAAGAGTTTTTTGTATGGTGTGGTGAGGATTATCGATTCGCTACATGGGGTAACATGGATTTAATTGAGTTACAAAGAAACATAGATTATTATGGATTGGAAGGTTATATTGATAAGCCTATTCCATTTTACGATGTACAAAAACTATTTGCTCTTGATTATTTCAAAGATAGAAAGCCAAGAACTCTTGAGTTTGCGGTTGATAAGGTAAATATTCTTAAAGATGAAGAGTTTCACCGAGCTTATGTGGATGCTAAGTACACAGCAGATATTTTTAAATTGTTAGATCAGAATATAGTAGATAGAAATTACTCCATAGACTATTATCACAATCCTAAAACAAAAGCAGAGGAAATTCATCTACATTATGAAACGTATTATAAGTTCATATCTAGAGAATTTGAATCAAAAGAATTAATTATGGCAAATAAGGATATTAATAGTGTCATCTGTCATAAATTTAATCAACGAATAACTAGAAAAATCAAATGGTTTACAACAAATTCGAAAACTTATTATAGTTTGGGATATTGTAAAAAGCATGGTTATATAAAAGCAAAGATTAGAATTAAAAAGGCAGTTAATAATAATGTATTTGCAGTTAAAGTTGTTAAGATAATTACAGAAGAAGATGCACAATTATTGGCGCTAAGGTATCTAGAAGCAAAAAAAAGAAAAAAAGAAAAAAGAATTAGAGTATCTAACAAGTAAAAAGGACCAAAACATAGTGTTTGGTCCTTTTTATAAAATTATAAATTAAAATCGTCATAATTTCGAGAATTTTTTCTGTGATAATAAGAATTTCTACGTCTTTTCCGTGGTAATTCTATAACTATAT
>NZ_CBDLAM010000294.1:1449-3133 GCF_965301125.1 Anaerosporobacter sp.
AAAGCAATAATACCAAATATTATTAGAGGTTTAATATTATGCTTGATTTTAGAAGATACAGCGGAACTTAGTGTACTTATTACTGAATCATCTGAATGATCTTCTGATAATTCAACGGATTCTAAAGTAGGTTTGTCAGAGGTTGTATAATATATATCAAGTTTACCCACGTTCTTATTGTCAAAGGTATAGTTAATATCACCTATGATTTCTCTTCCATTTTGTATCTTTGGTGTATCATATAGATTCATACTTTGTGTAACATCTTTCTCACTAGCACCCAAAGGGAGTATATAGCTACTATCATTGTCTGTATAAATCAAAGGAGTAGAATTATCAAAAATAGAATTAAATCTTGTAAAAAGTATTGAATTATCATTGGCTGATAGAGAACTTGTTTCGTCTACTGAGAAGGATTCATAGTTATCAAATCCGAAATCAAATAATTTAATTGTATCTGAATACTGTTCTGTAGGGGTTGATTTCATTACAACGCAAATCAAGTCTACACCATCCTGACTAGCAAAGGATACGAGAGTGTTACGGGCTGCGTTGGTATATCCCGTTTTGCCACCGATACAGGCATCATATTTTTTCGTTAACTTGTAACCGAGTAGTAGCTGTTGGTGATTGGCCATTGGGAACTCTTGATCTGATTTATTCGTTTTAGGAAGGACATAACTCTTGGTACCTGTAATCTTACGAAATGCTTCATTTTTCAAAGCTTCTTGAGAGATAAGTGCCATATCATAGGCCGAAGTATAGTGATTTTCATTGTGTAGACCATTGGCATTTACAAAGTGAGTATTTTTACAACCTAATTCCTTTGCTTTAGCATTCATCATATCAGCAAATTTATCAATACTACCGGCAACATGTTCTGCAACGGCGTTAGAAACCTCATTCGCAGATGCTAGCATTACAGCATATAGACATTGTTCCATGGTAAGTTGTTCGCCCTCTTGACGAGCAATATGAGTACTGCCACTCTCTATACTAAAGACTGCATTATGAGAAAAAGTTACTATTTCGTTAAGAGAACAATTTTCTAAAGCGACCAAGGTGGTCATAATCTTGGTTATACTGGCTGGATATAGTTCTTTGTGTGGATTTTTTTCATATAGGACTAAACCAGATGAGGCATCAATTAATACAGCTGATTCTGAAGTAAGACTACCTTTGTATTTAGGCCATTTGAAGGTACTTTTTGTTTCAGTAGAAGTATCGGTAGTTGATTTAACAGTTGAAGTTTGGATTTGCTCAATTTGGGTAGTGGCAGCATAAGCAGTTGTATCTCCTATATTGGAAAGCAGTAGTACTGCTGTTAGAACGGATGTTAGTATTCGTTTCATGATATTGTATATCCCTCACTTTGTATAATCGTTAATATTCATAGTGTATGTTAATTGGTAACTATTAAACTCTCTTTAATTTCCCTCGTTAATTTATGACTCCTGCGGAGTAAGTTCTTATACTATGTATAAGAACTAGAACAAGCTTCGATTATTCTCATAAATTACATTATAATTTATTTTGTTAAGACAGGCAATAGATAAATACCAAGTGATTACGGAAATAACCACTTGGTACCTGTTTTTTTTTTATTTTGTTTATATGATTTGTAATTTCTCTTTTATGCATATAGATTTAGTATACACTAAGAATTCATTTATTATACAATAAT
>NZ_CBDLAM010000295.1:0-3130 GCF_965301125.1 Anaerosporobacter sp.
GAACAGGAAGTAAATGTAGTAAGGTTTGCTTGTTGAGAAGTAGGGAAAAAGGGGGTCAAATCGTAAAGCAAGTACAAGCAGAAGGGGAAAGGTGGCTAATGAAAAAAGTTAATATAATCGCCATATCATTAATAGGTTTTATAATCCTTATTATTGGTTTACGTCAGTTTAGTGATAAGGATACACCCGTACTTATAGATAAGGGGAAAATAGTGTTGGATGAGGGAAAAGATTTTACGGAAAAGACAGAAAACATTGAATTGAGTAATGATACAAATTATGAAATTTATTATGAAGAATTTTCCGTAAAAGATAATTCAACACATATGGATATACATATAGAATATCCTCAGATAAAAAATATGAAGTCTTCAGAAATTGAGACGAAAGTTAATAATTTGCTCATGGAAAAAGCTATTTCAGCTTATGGAGATGAAGAGTCTGAGGGACTAAGTTTGCCAATGGAAACTAAAGTAGAATATTTTACTTCAAATATTATTTCAGTTAAATATACAGGTTATGGTTTTTACTATGGTTCAATGCATGGTAATAACATAATGTATGCCACGAATATAAATCTTAAAACAGGTGAAATAATTGATATTAACTATTTATTTACGGATTGTTTTCAAGAAAAGTTAAATCGAAATATCTTTATGTATAATGGTTCAGATAAAGCGAGTGAAGGAGAAGAGGTTGACCCCGATTCGTTTGAATTTGGATATGCTAATGCTGATGAAGGTATAATTATTGAAATGTTTAAAAATTACTTTAACAATATGGAAGTTGATAAATATTACTTTAGTGATAAATATTTTAACATTATTGCAGAAACTCCGAGTGGACCTACTACCTACTTAGAATTAGCAGCTAGTTACGACGATCTTAGGAGTTGTATGAATCCCACGTCTGGATTTTGGAGTGATATTGTAAAGTTGAAGTAACCAGCTAATTCTTGTTTAAGGTGTGTTATGGCCTCAGCTTCTTGCAAATTTGGGACAAAAATCAACCATGAAAGGTAAAATAGTCGATTTATTTGTCAATAGCAAAGGAGGAAATACTAAATATGATTATAAAGACAGGAGAAAGACGGAAGCCAATAGATTTAATAAAAAGTAACAAACATGTAATAATTTTAATTTCAATTATTTTACTATCTATTTTTGTCAGTGGTTGTCAAAGTTCAAATTATAAAAGTAATCATTCTTATGCTTCGAATGAGGAAGAACAAAGCACCGAAGTTGCACAAATATCAAAAAGCGAGGAACAGCAAAGCACGGAAGTTACACATATATCAAAAAGCGAGGAACTCAAGTGGTCATGGTGTATAAAACCGCAATACAGTGATTTGTTTTTTTTAGATAATGATTTGATTGCAGTTAAGGGAAGTAATGAAAAATATGTAATTGTTAATACTAGTGGTGAAATAGTAATTCCATTTGAGTATTTGAGCGTATCTAGTTTTGAAGATGGTTTGGCAGCGGTTTATACCGATGAAAATACCTTCTTTATAGATAAAAAAGGCGAAAATATTTTTGATAAAGTTTTTGATGATGCTGGTAGTTTTAGCGCTGGTCTTGCTCCGGTTAAAAAAGACGGTCTTTGGGGGTTTATAGATAAGTCGGGAAATATTGTTATTAAGAACCAATTTGATCAAGTAAGATGTTTTGCTGAAGGATTTGCAGCAGTAGAGAAAAATAACGAATGGGGTGTGATAGATAAATCAGGAAATCTTATTATTGATATTCAATATGACTCTATCAACGATTTTCACGAAGAAATCATTGGTGTGGAGAAAGAGGAAAATGGGGATTTATTGATAAGTCTGGAAAACTTGTTGCAGACATCCAGTTTGATGAGGTAAAAGATTTTTCTGAAGATTTCGCTGCCGTTATGAAAAATAACAAGTGGGGATTTATTGATAAAAGAGGGAAAATCAGCATACCCCTGAAATATGATGATGTTGGGAATTTTAGTGAAGGCAAGGTATCTGTTAAATTATCAAATTATGAAGATGGCCTCGATGAATGGGCATATATTGACAGTAATGATAATGTTGTTATAGATTTTTATCCTTATGATGCTACTGGTGATCAAATATTTTGTGTTGGTGAATTTAATGAAGGACTAGCTTTTGTATCCAAAACATTAGTATCCATTATAGATAACAACGGCAATAATATATTTTGGGGCGATTCAGAATTCTTTATAAGCTCATTAAAATACAACAGTGAATATGATGCTATTCCAGCGTATGTTTATACTGATGATTCTATGGAAATTAAGAAATACGGTCTAATGGGACTGACAGGGAATCAGAGACTAGAGCCAATTTTTGATTACATAAGCGATATAAATGGTGACTATGTGGTTGTAGAAAACATTGTTGATGGTGAAAATAAAATAGGGCTAATAAAAATTTATGAATAAGTTACCCTTATTGCAATCACTGAGGTTCGATGCGAATTATTCTGATGTCTAAATCTAATACCCTTGTTGGTGGTAAACTATTGAAAATGAGATTAAAACCCTATATACAGATATTGTTAAAAAAGGTAAAATGATGTTATATATAATAAAACGTATTAAGTGGATACAAAAGAGGTTAAAGAAATTAGTATATAGAAGCTTGACTAATGATATATGGTTAAGCAATAACTCTGAATGAGAAAAAGGAGAACAGTTTTATGAAGATTAGTAATGATGCACTTTCAGAAAGTAATGAGGTTAAGTCTTTTTATGGAATTGATATAGTTAAATTTATCTGTGCCATTTTAGTTGTATCGATTCATATTGCTCCCTTTGGAAGTAATGAAAAACTTTCGTTTTTGAATTATTGGGTGCAAAATTATTTAGCAAGAGTAGCTGTCCCTTTTTTCTTTGTAACATCAGGGTTCTTTTTGTTTAGAAAGACACGATATGATTCTTTTGATATTCATGTACCAATTCAATATGCGAAAAAGTTGTTTAGATTGTATGTGATTTGGACAGTGATTTATGGACCTTTTATTCTTAAAGAGATACTAACAGATGAGAATGGAGTGATTCACGGTATAATAAGATTTGTAAGGAAGTTCATATTCACAGGCTCCTATTTTGTTCTGTGGTTTTATAGTGCATCCAATTTTGG
>NZ_CBDLAM010000296.1:0-3112 GCF_965301125.1 Anaerosporobacter sp.
GGTCATTAGAACGCGCAATATAAAGATAGATGCTAAGATAAGTAATTCATCAAAAGATTTAATTAAAACAGTTTTTAGTATTTCGGCAGCTAATTTGAATTCTAAAGCAGTTGCTAAAGATGCTGCAAATTGATATTTGATGTTATAAGGTTCGTTGCTTCGTAGTTCTTTTAAGTAGACAAAAAATGCTCGAAAACCTCCGATACATAATATGATAATTCCCATAAATTCAAATATGTGTATGAGAATAGGTATAAAGGTTTCAAATAAATGTTCCATAAGTATTTCCTTTCATCATTTGTTATCGATTGGAATCGGGAGTCAAAAGGTTTTGAATGCAAAACTCTGTATACGTGTTCATAGCTTCTTAGCTGACATGCTATGACACGAAACACGCTACTTAACTTTAATTATGACCTTTTGAATCTCAAAACATAGATATTATACAAAGAATATAGGTTCTCTGCAATTAAAATAATTATTTGTAAGGTTTCTCTTCATTGACGAATGATAATGGTATAATAACCGCACAATATAGAATGAAATACCTTTCGATTTGTCATATTATCGGTCTTAGAAAGGGTATAAGAACAGAAATTAACAAACAACCAGGAGATATGGTACATGTTACGATACAAGAAAGAGAATAATCAATTTTATGAAAAAGAATCGTAGAGAAGTTAGAGAATTCCAGGTTTTTAAAGAACAACTAAATAATATGAGAGAAATTGTATCGAATACGAAGGTTGCTAACTTATGGAGTCATGAGGCAGCAGTTCGGAAAAAACTAAAGGCTATGAAAGCGATGCAAGGGGAGAATATAAAAGGATATCGACAGCTTTATGTGGATTACCTTGAACTACTAGACGATATATCTATTCGCCTATTAGAAGACTATAATAGGAAAAACAAAACGGATTTTGTGTTTGATGAGATTAAAAGAGAAAATCTTGATGACTATGTTGGCTCTGGGATTATGACAGTGTTAGTAACTTCCCATATTCCGAAAATAGTGGCAGATGAATTTGACAGGTATTTCCCTGATAATCCAAAGGATGAATATCTTGAAGCGAGAGCTTTGAAAAGAAAGATATATCTACACTTGGGAGAAACCAATACGGGAAAGACTTATCAAGCAATTGAATGTTTGAAGAATAGTAAAAATGGAATTTATCTAGCTCCTCTTAGAATTCTAGCTCTAGAAATCTTTGAGAGAATGAATGAGAGTGGAGTCAAATGTGATTTGTTGACAGGTGAAGAAGAAATTATAATAGAAGGTGCAAAACATCAGAGTGCCACAGTGGAAAAGCTCAATTTGGAGCAGGAGTACGAGATAGCGGTTATAGATGAGATACAAATGCTAGGGGACAGCCAAAGAGGAGCAGCTTGGACAAGAGCTTTATTAGGACTTAAGTGTCCTGAGATTCATGTCTGTGGTGCATTAAATGCTAAAGAATTATTGCAAGAGATTCTAGAGTCTTGTGAAGACCAGTATGACATTAAAGAATACGTAAGAAATGTACCCTTGCAAATAGAAGAAAAGCCATTTGAGTTAAAGGATACAAAACAAGGAGATGCACTTATTGTATTTTCTAAGAAAAGAGTCTTAGAAACTGCTAAGATGTTTAAATCTAAGAATATTGCAACCAGTATGATTTACGGAGATTTACCTCCAGAGGTCAGAAAGATGCAATACCATGATTTTGTAGAAGGAACCAATAAAATCCTAGTTTCTACTGATGCCATAGGAATGGGAGTAAATCTTCCTATTAGGCGTATTATATTTATGAATAACAAGAAATTCGATGGAGACGAAATCCGTACCTTAACATCTCAAGAGGTAAAACAGATTGCTGGACGAGCAGGTAGGAAGGGGATATATAATGTAGGTTATGTAGCTTCTACTGGAAATCAATATTAATTTTTAAAAGAAAATATTGAGATGAAAGATGAGCCTTTGATAGAAGCTGTTATTGGTCCTAGTGAAGTATTACTTAAAATCAAAGGCTTACCACTTAGAGAGAAATTAGCTCTATGGAGTACAAGAGAAGAAAAAGTTCAAACGTATAAGAAGATGGATATACGAGACTATATCTTTATATTAGATAAGATTAGAAGATACAAATTAGAAGAATTAGTAGAATGGCGACTTATGAAATTACCCTTTGATGTGCATAATGAACGAGTTTTCTCAGCATTTATAGATTATGTAGAACAATATTTTATAAGAAAGAAGGAGATTTTATATAAGCCATTAGAAGATGGGCAGAGCCTAGAAGATTTAGAAATCTATTATCAAAAGATTAATCTGTATTATTCCTTTTCAAAGAATTTTCGGATACAATTTGAAGAAGAATGGGTATATGAAGAAAGAGCATTAGTGAGTGAAAGAATCAACAAGCTATTAGTAAGTGGAAGATTTTTAAAAACACCCTCTTAACTGCCATTTTATAATGGGAGTTAAAAGGGTGTTCTTTTTAATTTAACTAGTTTACTTCATTGTAGTTTGTTGTGAATATTTTTGTTTTGTTTGATTGACTTTCTCTTGCTCTGCTGCTGGAGTAGGATAAAAGCCTTTATCATGCATAATATTAAAGACCTGGAATTGAATATCATGTTCGTCTTTTAAGATATCCATGAATGTATTTCTAATATCTGCGTGAGCACATTCGTTTGAAAATAAATTATAGTTAGCTGTTTCTTGTTTTTGTGCGCAAAGAGCATCGTGTAACATTTCTTTTTCACCAAAAGTTGTTGTATCTATCATTTTGATTCCTCCTTATTGAAGTTTAGAATATACTGCATTAAAATGCTGTTGATGTTTTTGTGAAATATTAGAGAATGTTTGTTTTAACTCAGGGTCACTAGTTGAGTTTGATAGCATTTGAAATTTCTTAACTAATTCACTTTCGCCATCTAATAAATCGTTTATTGCTAACAATTCTTTCTCAGTTAAATTTGTCATAATGTTACCTCCTTTTAATTTACATGCTTATTATGTCTCAAATTTTAAATATAATGATAGAAAATAATAGTAATTTTTTAAGAAGGACACAAAATTGTCTTTGTCTACCGATAATGTATGAGTTTAACATACCCTCGATACATAAAA
>NZ_CBDLAM010000297.1:0-515 GCF_965301125.1 Anaerosporobacter sp.
CTTTGAGTATTTTACGTCAATCCAAGAGGTTTACACAAAATCATTTACACTCTCAGAGATTCTGTAACATTCACAAATAAACGTGTTATCGCACTAAATGTACAAGGCTTCACAGGAAAGAAAAAAGATTTCACTTCTCTTCCATATTCTAAAATTCAAGCATTTTCTGTAGAAACATCTGGTGTATTCGATATGGATTCAGAACTTGAAATCTACTTTAGCGGATTAGGTAAAGTTAAATTCGAGTTTACAGGAAACTGTGATATCGTTAAGATTGGACATACTATCGCTAGCTACGTTCTATAGTTTATATATAAAAAATACCGCTCCTGTTCAAACAGGAACGGTATACATATATACAATCAATCAAAAACTTCGTATTCTTTCAATTCTTCTTTAGTAATTGTACAGGGTTTTATCCCAAGAACAACATATCCATCTTTCACATAATTAATATCATTCAATACGTAGGTCACTTCTGCTAATATAAATCTACCAGTTTCTTTATAATCATC
>NZ_CBDLAM010000297.1:525-3077 GCF_965301125.1 Anaerosporobacter sp.
ACTCTCCGACAAATAATCATCTTTGTTATTTACCGGTTTGTTTGTTAATTCGTTTAGTCCGATAAAGTCACCAACACAAAAATCCCTATCATTCTTTCTTACTTCAAATGTCTTCTTACCTGATGCAACATCAAGAAAGTATTCTGCCGTTGTTTTTAATTGATGTAACATAATGTCATCCTTTCCTGAAATTCTAGTTGATACAACTTTAAATATACAAAAATAGAACTGTTTATCAATCACTTGATGCAACAGTTCTACACAGATTATTTAACACTTTTAAAGATTTCTTCAGCTTCACTGGAACTTGTTTCTAATAAGAATTTTCCGTTCTGCAACCATTCTGCCATCATATCATTTTCTTTTTTAGCACTTTCTAATTCCTTACTTGATTTATACTGATAGATCTTAACAGGTGAATTATCAATATAGAAAATTACACCGTCTTCTGCATTAATTGATGAATACATAGGTTCATCAACTTCAAGCTCGTAGCCCTGATCTTTAAATGCATTTACAAAATCATCAAGCGTACGGCTATCTGCCTCTTCAGTTTTCCCGCAACCTACTAATGTAGCTACCAATACTAGCATTAATAACACTATGCTTTTTTTCATATCGTACCTCCAAATCTTTTGGGTATATTATACTACAGTTTAATGAAATTTATACATATTATTAACCTTTTGATTTTCTTTTTGCCCTCACATTCTCTTTCTTTTCATCTTCTATCTTAATTCGAATAGAAACAATAATAAAGACCTTTTCATTTTCGTCAAGTGCAATGAATTGAAATGGCAATATTTTAAGTTTATGAACGCAATATGGGCGTAATTAGACTCACTATCACCTTCACGTATTAGAATAATGTATTAAATCAAGTACAAAATTGTTTCGCTTAAATCCATTTTCTTCTATATGTGATTGTTTTAATCCGATTTTCATCAATACAGCTGCACTTGCTGGATTTTCAGATACTGCTTCTGCTTTAATAATGGCATTTGGGTATTCATTCAAAACATAATGCATTATTGCACTCGCTGCTTCGCTTGCATAACCATACCCCCAGTGAACTCGAGATATTTGATAATAAAGCCCATAAACAAAATTGCCTTTATCCATACAAATGCAACCAACCATACCAATAGCTTTATTATTTAGCAGAATAACAAAGCGGTCTATAAAGTCTTTGTCTGTCCGATTTATCTGATGTTCAATTAAGTTAATACATTCATCAATAGTGGTCAATAAAGGTGTAAATGTATATTTTATTACTTCAAAATCGCTCCATAGTTCAAAGAAATCATTTGCATATTTAACATCAAACCCAACCAATTCAAGCCGTTTTGTTTTCAGCATACTACACCTCCAAATATAAATAATCTTCACAATAAGAATACTACATATTTTACCAACTATCAATATTCAGTTATCAATGTACTTCGTTCTCTAAATCCTAATTGTTTATTTCTTTTAAGCATGATTTACATGTCACTTTGCTCATATTATTCGTTACTTTTTTTCTTTGATATCCGCACTTAGCCATTCTATAACAATTTCTTTTATTCTCAGCAAATGATGGCACTTTTCTATCACAATCCTATAAATGGACTTTCATATAGCCCTTCTTTCTGTAAATTTTAGTTTTAGGTACAAAAAAACTACCAACTCAATACTAATAGTTGATAGTCAAGAGATACATACTAATTAGTTACCTTTGAATTATACTCATTTAGGGTAGTTGTATATAAAAAAGAATTTGTCGCTACAACCCCTTTAATATCCGCCATTCATCTTCCAAAATAGCCATCAGAATATCATCTGCATATTTACCTCCATCTATAACAGTATCGCGAAGAACCCCCTCATGTTTAAAGCCTGCTTTTAGATATACTTTTTCAGCCGCTGTATTAAAAGAATAAACATCTAATTCTAGACGATGTAACTTTAATTCTTCAAATGCAAAATCTCGTGTGGTTTCTACTACCCAAGTACCAATACCTTTTCCTCGTTCTTCGGAATGAAAAATCCCAATACGAAAATTTGCACACCTTAAATCCCAATCAATTTCATTTATTACACTTTCTCCAATTATACGACCGTCTGGTGCAGTAATCAAAAAGAAGTATCTATCATCTTCGTTGAGAGATTTTAAAAAGAAAGAAACTACTTCTTCTTTTGTAAATACTTCTTTACAACCAGTCAAACGTGCAACTTCTTTATCTAATGGGCAATAGTTTTGATTAAAATAGCTTTCAGCATCTTCTGTCTGTGCTGACCGTATTATAAATCCATCTTTTTCCCATATGTATTTCTTATCAATCATTATTCCTCCTAAAATTGCCATTTGTCACTCTATTAGTTTATATAAATAATCTTTACATAAAGAGTACTATATATTTTACCAACTATCAATATTAAGTTTTCAATGTACTTAGTTCTTTAAATATCAATTTAGTTAAACTTAATCATAAAAAAACTACCAACTCATATTGAAAGCTAGTAGTTTAGGTATAATTATTAATTATTATATTTGAAAATCACCGACAAAT
>NZ_CBDLAM010000298.1:0-3042 GCF_965301125.1 Anaerosporobacter sp.
ACTGAACCTCGTTGTGGGTAACGAGAATTATATTGCTGCCATTTTTAGTTTTAACAAAGACAGAAGTATTTCTACATTTAAAAACATAATGAAAAATGATCTGATTTGCTTTACGGATATTGAAGAAGACTTCAAAGGTTTTATTGAAAACAATATTCGTGGTGCTACACAGAAGGAAACGGTTGAAGGTATATTTTCTATTAACTGTATTCTCAGATATCTGTTTTTTGATAATATCAAATACACTTCTTCATATTCTGAGTTGCTTCATAAATGCGCCAATGGAAATCATTTTGGTATAATAGGTGATGGCGAACAATATATTGAGCAACATATTAATCAGTCTATGGTTTGTGCTATATTCACCAAAAACAGATAAGGAGAATGACTAATGTTTCATATATTTACAAAAAAGCAGTCTAAGAGTAAACCTCTTAATACTAGAAAAATAGATTTAAAATCTCTTAAAGATACCATTGATTTTTTAAGTCATAAACAGGAAGAAATACATGATGTGGAGACGGATACTTTAAAAGATATAGCCTCTATAGAAGCAGCAACGAATACATTACGACAGCAGTCTGAGACTATGATTTCCACTGTTGACAGGTTTCATTCTCGTTTTAACGATATTATCTCTATAAACGAAGAATTACAAAAAGTAGCTGATAGCATTGTGGATACGAGTGTAAAAGGGAATGAAGAAATGTCTGTACTTATCGATGAAATCGGGCAGATGAAACATTTCATTCAGGAGATACATGCTGTATTAAAAAATTTTACTACTGCTTTTGCCGAAATCAGTACTACCACTAACAACATTGCCGATATTGCTTCTCAGACAAATCTACTAGCTTTAAATGCAAGTATTGAAGCAGCCCGTGCTGGGGAAGCTGGTCGTGGATTTGCAGTAGTTGCTGGTGAAATCAATACACTGGCAGCAAGTACTCAATCATTGCTTAATCAAATTAGTACCATTATGGAAAATGCGAAAACTAGGGAGTCAGAACTTATTGAATCGCTTCGTGCGATGAATGCAATGGTAGATAAGAATGTATCTGCAGCTGAAGACACACAAAATACCATCGAGAATTTTTTCAATATTGCAACAGATGTAAAGAATAAAACATGTATTACGGTGGATAATGTTCTAGATACGCAAAATGAGACCAAAAATATTCAAGATGAGATTGATTCTGAGATAAAAATGTATCAGACTCTGACAGAATGTGTATCTGATTTAAGAAAACAGCTCTCTAGGAAAAATGTTATCAATGAGGATATTGTTAATATATTGGGGCAGTTACCATATATTTGTGAAGAATATGATGGACAGGAAATATCTGTACAAGAAACCGAAGTGTAAAAAATAACCTCTAAATTGATTGCAATTAGCTTACATCAATTTAGAGGTTTACTCTATCTTTAGACAGTCTCATTTATTACAATAAATAAATTTTATTTTATTTATTATATGCTATATATGTAATTTCTTTACCTGACCAAAAACTTGGAGTAAATTTGATTTCGAGTTCTTTCCAATCTTTTGTTACTTCATAGGCAATAACACCATTCATTTTTTTACCAGATGCTACATTGCCATCTAATTGTTGTTTGTCTTTAGATTCCATAAGTCCTGTGATACTTTGATTTATAGAATAATCATCACAATATGCTTCAAAAGATATAAGTGAACTTATTGCTAAATCATCTGTTGAGTTATTTTCTATGTTAAACTCACACAATAAGAAAACATTACCCTCAGCAGGCTTATTATATTGGCTACCATTTGATTCTGTTATGGATACTAAGGTTGTTATCACATCTTTAAGTTCAACAGCTTCCCCAACACCGAATTCTGTTTTTTCCTCTTTTTTATCTTTCTTATCATCTTTTGTTTCATCAGATTTTTTAGAACTATCAGTATCTTTAGAATCGGAAGTAGTATTCAAAGCAGTAGGTTCATCTTCTTCTTTAGGCATTGAAGCCGCAATTGCAATTATGACAATTATAGCTATTATAATAAATTGAGCTTTTCCTCCTTGCTTTTTCTTACAATTAGGGCATATCTTTGCCTTTGAATCAATTTCTGTTTTGCAATGTTTACATAATTTTGACTTACTCATCATAATACTCCTATATATTGTTAAACAAAATATATTTTAACATAATTACCAGAAAAAGCTACTATTAATTACAAAATATTTATAATTATAGTATTTAATATCAATTTGATCTCCATGATGACTTTTTTAGAGTTCTTCAAAAAGTAATAAATAGATTTGGTTAAATTAAAAAGTAAATTCCAGTTCTCTGTAGATGGAATTTACTTTTTCATTTTACTAGATATTTTCACATTAATGAAATTGAAAAAAATGTAAAATAATTATGGAATGACATGTATTTAATTAGAATAATATGTATAATTGAATTTAGTAAGAATAAAAAGGAAAGGTGTCAATTAGATAAAAGTAGATAGAAGAAATGATAAAGTGGAATGAAAAAGTACAATATATAATTACTGATGTGGATGATACAATTGTACCTATATATCATAGCATATCAATGGAAATGGTTTGGAGTCTGGAAGCATTATTAAAAAGAAATATCAAAATTATTTTGATTTCGGGACAAAGTGTATCTAATATTGTTAATAGAGTTACTGCTCATATTAATCCACAATTTAGAAAAAATATTTTCATTGGTCATTGTAATGGAGCAGAAATATATGAATTTGGAAAACAAGGATTGCTGATTCAAGAACCATTATTTTCAGTTTTACAATATGTGAGTATTGATAAAACTAAGTTATGGTTGATAATGGAAGATATCCGAAAGAATTTTAATTTACAATATGTATTTTCTAACAATGTCCATGAATTTAAAAGAATTGCAGGTAATTCTAAAATGTTTGTAATGGTTGAAGATCGAAATGTTCAAATTAGTATGGATTTTGTAAATGGAATAAACAATGATGGTTCTTTAGAATCAGACATAAGAGTAGAAATAGTGCAATATGCTAAAAAATTGATGGATATACAT
>NZ_CBDLAM010000299.1:0-543 GCF_965301125.1 Anaerosporobacter sp.
ATATTACTATCACTTTCTTTTCAAACATATAGTTGGGAGGATTTTGAAGTTGTTATAGTAGATGACGGTTCTTCTGATGATACGAAAAAAGAAGTAGAAGAATTTCAAAAAAAATATCCTGATATTAATCTTACATACGTATATCAGAAAAATATGGGGCGTGCTATAGCACGAAATACTGGTATTGAGAAAGCCAGTGGAGAGTTAATTATTTTTTTGGATGATGATCGGATGGTTGTTCCTACGTTTATAGAAGAACATGTTAGGAGTCATATGGAATCGGGAAATAATAGAATTGTAGTATTAGGAAAACGAATGAATTTATTCGTATCTAGATTCCAAGAAAAGTATGAAGAAATAAAAGTAGAGTATATTAAGAAAAATGATAGCTTATATAAAAAAGCAAGAGAAGAGTATTATTGGAGAAAAGTAAAAAATGTTTTAAACACAAGTATTGAGTGGATTATGTTTGCAACAGGGAATGTATCCATTAGAAAAGATATTTTAATTCTCAAAATTTAATCGTTGGTTTTTCTAAAAAAA
>NZ_CBDLAM010000299.1:553-3020 GCF_965301125.1 Anaerosporobacter sp.
TTAGAAGACACCGAACTTGGATATCGTCTGTTTAAACAATCTATTAAAATAGTTATAAATGAAAAAGCTATAAATTATCATATTGAACATGCTAGGAATCATAGTGAAAGACATCATGATGAAAATTCTAATCATGCTTTGTTTTATTCACTCCATCCTGAACTACCAGTCAAGTTATTTCAACAGTTTATAAATGGAGATATAAGTCTTGAAGACTTTGAGAGACGAGTGGATGGTAAAAAAATAGATATGAACAAAGAAGGTGAATCTTTTTATTGTAGCGTAGCTGATTGGTTTTAGAAATTATGCACTAGTTTATAGATAATTAAGAGAGGTTTCTTATGGAGATAAAAATAAATAGAATAAATTTGTTGATAACAAAAAAATGTAATTTAAGATGCCGGATGTGTGATTATCGACTTAACTCTTTTTTTTTAAAAGAAATAACTTTTTCAGATATCATTAAAATTATTGATCAAGGTAAAGCTTTGGGGATGAAGGAACTTGAGATTTCAGGTGGAGAACCTATGGTTCGTAAAGATATTTACGATATCATTTCGTATGCTACAAGTCAAGGAATACAAGTTCTTATGATGACAAATGGGGTATTAATTGGTGAGAAAGAAGTAAAAAAACTAATTGAAGCTGGATTAAATGGTATTGTTATTTCTTTAGAAGGAAATCAAGATATCAATGACCAAATACGTGGTGTAGGAAATTATGAGAGAGCAATAAATGCAATAAAATATTTTAAAGAGTATAGCAATCAGACAAATATTATTAAAGTTGGGATGACTATTTCTAAATATAATTATAAAGTAATACATACATTTACAAAGTTTCTTTTTGATAAAATTGGAATCAATTCCATATCTTACAATGCATTTAATAAGGATATGCTTTTAGAAAGAACATATCAACAACGCAACTTGGAATTTGATATGAAAGAAGAAAATATAGTTGAACTAGAAGAAGAATTAGAAAAAATCATATTGTATTCAAAGTGCCACGAGGGTGAATTTCCTCCAGAGAGCTATATAAAAAAAATACCAGATTATTTTCAAAAGAAAACTATGGTTCCTAAACATGGGTGTATCAGTCCAATGACGGGGTGTTGTATTGATGCAGCAGGACAAGTTTTTGGTTGCTGGAGTGACGGAAGAATAATGGGAAATGTTCTAGAAAATAGTTTAGAGGAGATATTGCTTTCAGAGGTTTATCAGATATTTTGTAAGGATGCAAGAGAAAGAAGATGCAATGGTTGTTTGTCAGCATGCTTTATGAATATTCATGAATAACTTTTTGAAGTAATATAAGGGGTGTTATGTATGAGAGTATTATTATTAACGAGTAATACCAATAATTCGGAGAATCCGCCATTGGGTTTGTATTTATTAAAAGCATATACAGAAAAGTATATGGAAGACAGAAATATTACAATTGATGTACATGCATTTATAAGTTTTGATTTTATTAAAATTTTAAAATTTATTTTAAGATATAAACCAGATGTTTTAGGTTGTGGCTGTTATGTTTGGAATTGTAAAGCTTTTCAGGAAATTTGTAAGAAGGTAAAAGAAATTATGCCTAATATTACAATAATAATGGGAGGACCAAGTATTTCTAAGAATGATCTTGAATTAGATGAGCTTCTTGAAAAGAATATTGTGAAATACATGATTGTAGGTGAAGGCGAAAGAATATTTAATGAAATTATATTAAATATATATGATGGGGAGCAAGAAAGAAATAATCAATTACCAAACTGTATGGGTAAAGATGAAGAAGGTAGAATTTTCAAACAGCCATATGATAAAGAATGGAGATGTGATATAAATACACTTCCTAATCCATTTTATATTTATGAGGAATTTCGAGAGGCAGCGTTAAATTATGGGTGTGTAACATTAGAAACCAGTCGTGGTTGTCCTTATAATTGTAGTTATTGTGTAGAGTCACAAATACCTTTTTATAGTAAAGATATAAGTGTTGTATTGAATGAATTAGAGTATTTGCATAATTTAGGGGTTAAGAACATTGTAGTATTAGATGCAACATTAAATTTTGATATTAATAGAACTAAAGATTTTTTTATTGAAATTATCAAAAAAGGTTGGAAATTTGATTTCAGTTTTGAACTGAAGGCAGAGTGTCTTGACATAGATCTAATGTATATGTTGACTAAAATTGGTGTTAGAAAGATTGAAATTGGATTGCAGTCCTCCAATAAAAGTACACTTAAGAGCATTAGACGCTATTTTGATGAAGAAAAATTTGTTGGGAATACAAAGAAGTTGATTGAATTAAACATTGATATTGTTGTTGATTTGATTGCTGGATTACCTAATGAATCATTAGAGGATTGGTTTGAATCAATTGATTATTGTTACAGGCTAGGAGATGTTAATATTTCCAGTAATTTGTTAAAAGTGCTACCAGGAACCGAGATTTATAATCAGATAGACAA
>NZ_CBDLAM010000300.1:0-687 GCF_965301125.1 Anaerosporobacter sp.
ATACTTACCAATGATATGTAATACTTAGCTCTAGTAAAACAATCGCTAACCAATCAAATATAATCAATTCTTATTAGCTATATTATACTACGTTTTTATTAATCTTCCAACATTTTATCAAATTGTCAGAAAAAAATCCTTCATCTCATTATTGAAGATGAAGGATTCTCTTTATGGATAATGACTTGTCCCATATTACTATAAGATCATTCGCTACAATTACCAATTAAGATTTAAGTTAAGAACAATTGATAGAAGAATGAATGAAACAGCTAAGATTTTCGTACCTTTTTCCATCTTTCCTTCCATAGAACGTCCTTTGTTCTTACCCCAGTATGTGTCAGCTACACCACTGATTGCTCCTGTTAGACCAGCTGATTTACCTTCTTGCATAAGTACAACAATTGTCAATGCAATACAAATTATCGCATATATAATAGTTAAAACAACTTTTAATGTCGCCATCGATTACACCTCCTAAATAGTCTTCTGAATAGCAACTAGTCACTAAACATTTAGTCTAATTCTACCATAATAATTACAGATTTTCAACATATATTTCATCGTCATAAAGGGTTGCAGTTTGATAACAATTGCAACCCTTTATATAAATATACTTATTTCTTAATTAATAATGATTTTCCAGTCATATCAGCTGGTTTTGTCATTCCCATCATTTCGATTAAT
>NZ_CBDLAM010000300.1:697-3004 GCF_965301125.1 Anaerosporobacter sp.
ATGTAGGAGCGATGTCGGCAAGACAGCCATTCTCAGCTAACGTGTACTCTTTATTGTAGTTTACTAAGATAAATGGAACTGGATTCGTTGTATGAGCTGTAAATGGTGCTCCTGTTTCATAATCCAATAATTGTTCCACATTACCATGGTCAGCACAGATAAACATTTGTCCATCAACGCTTAATAATGCTTCATAAGCCTTACCAACACATTCATCAACTGCTTCTACTGCTTTCACAGCTGCGTCTTGGATACCAGTATGTCCAACCATATCTGGGTTAGCAAAGTTAACGATGATTACGTCATATTTATCAGATTTGATTGCATCTACTAACTTGTCAGCTACTTCGAAAGCACTCATCTCTGGCTGTAAATCATAAGTTGCTACTTTAGGTGATTTAACAAGGATTCTGTCTTCACCTATGTTTGGTTCTTCTACTCCACCATTGAAGAAGAAAGTAACATGAGCATATTTTTCAGTTTCAGCGATTCTTGCTTGTGTCATGTTGTTAGCAGCTAAGAATTCACCAAATGTATTTGTAATAGCTACTTTGTTGAAAGCGATGATTTTGTTAGGAATTGTAACATCGTATTCTGTGAAACATACAAAAGTTAATTTTAAGAATCCCTTTTGTCTGTTAAATCCGTCAAATGCTTCATCACAGAATGCTCTAGTCATCTCTCTTGCGCGGTCAGGTCTGAAGTTAAAGAAGATTACAGAATCATTTTCTTTAATTGTAGCTGTAGCTACTCCATCTTTTCCAACAACTGTAGGTAATACGAATTCATCGTTTTCACCTTTATCGTAAGAGTTTTGTACTGCACAAATAGCACAATCAGCATGTTCACCTTCTCCAAGTACAAGTGCGTTGTATGCTTTCTCTACACGATCCCATCTATTATCACGGTCCATTGCATAGTAACGACCACTTACAGATGCTACTTTACCAACACCGATTTCTTCCATCTTAGCAACTAACTCTTCTACAAATCCTTTACCTGAAGTAGGAGCTGTATCACGTCCATCTAAGAATGCATGTACATATACATTTTCAAGACCATTTTGTTTTGCTAATTCTAGCAAACCATATAAATGTGTATTATGGCTGTGAACTCCACCATCTGAAAGAAGTCCCATTAAGTGTAATGCTACGTTGTTTTTCTTACAATTTTCAATAGCTGCAAGTAAGGCTTCGTTTTTGAAGAAATCACCATCTTCAATTTCTTTTGTGATTCTTGTTAACTCTTGATATATAATTCTTCCGGCACCCATGTTAAGGTGACCAACTTCTGAATTACCCATTTGTCCGTCTGGAAGACCTACTGCTAAACCACTTGCATAACCTTTTACACAAGGATATTCTGTCATTAATTTGTCCATAACTGGAGTCTTGGCATTTGCAATTGCATTTGCTTGTTGTTTGTCATTTAATCCATAACCATCTAAGATCATTAAAACTGTTGGTTTTTTACTCATGATACTTGCTCCTTTTTCTTTGAAATGTATTGTGCTTGAGATAGGAAAGATTCTTTCCATCAAACATGTATCTTAACGCTAGGTCACTCTATAAGAGTTATGTAAATAACGTATAGAGCTTCCATACGTAGTTCGCTTTATTTACATTTAAGCTTACTGCTAAAAGCCCAAAATCATTTATATTTTACCACAATAGTAATTCCTTGTCACGTTAAAAAATTATCATAACTACCTATATAGTATGGAATTGCATTTCATGAATTGTTTTTTGCCCAATATGAACTAATAATTTCTAATTCACTTATAATGTTTTTTCTCCATTTTATGGTATACTTATACTTATGCTTAGTCAATTATGAAACTCTTTGTAATACCTAATTTACTTATTCTAATAATATGGATTTGGGAGGAATACTTAATGAAAGATACTCTTAATAAAACCTTTTTTTATGGATTTAGTGCGATGTTAGCCTTGATTTTTATTGATATACTCAAAGGGAGAGAGATTGACATCCTTTGGGCTATTGTTGGTGGCATAATAATGGGAATGGTCGACTTAATTCTTACTTTACTTCGTGATAAATTCAAAAAAGGAAAATAACTATGTTTTTTTACATATAAGTTCTTGGATTATGATATCATTTCATAATCCATTAACTTTCCAGCATACTCTTTCATCTCCAGTAAGCGGATTGCATTTCTAGTTGTAACTGGTCCTGAATACAGAACGTAATCAAACTCAACTTGTCCCTCTACAATATATTCTTGGAAAACCCAAAATCACATAATTCAATGAATTACCTCCACTTATGAAAATATAAATTATATTA
>NZ_CBDLAM010000301.1:0-2988 GCF_965301125.1 Anaerosporobacter sp.
AAAGTTATTATTTCGCAAATTTATGTTCTTATTCAGCAAACTTGCACAAACCTTATAAAAAATATTTAGATCAATTAAAACAAGACGAAGAAAGTAGAAATAGTATTTTTGGCAGTAAGTCTAGTACTGATGAAGATGATGATATGTCATGGTTAAATGAACTATAATAATAAAAAATATACAATAGACTGGAAGTGAATGAATGAATAATTATGTGGTTTATCATCTGCATGATGATACAAGTAATTGTAATGGATATGCAGATTCATGTTCAAATTTTAAAGAATATATAAAACTAGCAAAGAAACAAGGGATGAAAGCAATTGCATTTTCAAACCATGGGGGGATATATGATTGGATAAAAAAGAAGCAAGAGTGTGATAAAGCAGGTGTAAAATATATTCATGGAGTTGAATTATATTTGTGCAATAACCTTTCCGATGATGATAGAGGTGGACATATAGGGTTATATGCTAGAAATTTTGCAGGAGTGCTAGAGTTAAATGAGTTAATATCATTATCTACATCAAAAGGTAGCTTAGAAGATAAATCTGATAGACATATGTATTATAACCCAAGAATATCACTAGATGAGTTAATGAATACGAGTAATAATATATTAGTTACAACTGCATGTTTAGCGTCACCATTAAGTAAGTGGGACAATGAAAATAGAAGAGTTGAATATAATAAACTAGTTAATTGGCTTAAAAAAAACAAAGATAGATGTTTCTTAGAGATACAATATCACAATGACTTAAATCAAATTAATTATAACAAAAAATTATATGAGTTACATAAGAATACGGGAATAAGATTAATTGCGGGGACGGATACTCATTCATCTAGTCAGTATAAAGCAGAATGTAGAAAGATATTGCAGATATATAAAAAGAGTTTCTATGGAGATGAAGATGAGTTTGATCTAGTTTGGAAAACTTATGAAGAATTGATACAAGCATTTTCAAATCAAAATTCACTTACATATGATGTATATTTAGATGCTATTAACAACACTAATATATTTGCAAATATGATTGAGGATTTTACATTTGACAAATCATTTAAATATCCAACTTTATATGGAGACAATGTAACACAACAATGGAAAGATTTAATATATAGAAAATTCAACGAAAAAAAAATTAATGGATGTTTAGATTTAAAGAATCATACTGAAAAAGAATATAAGGTTAAAATACAAGAAGAATTTAAGGTTATGTGCAAACTCGGAATGGAAAGTTTTATGATGTTTATGTCAGAGCTTTTAGAGTGGTGTGACAATAATAATATTCCTTATGGTTTTGGTAGAGGTAGTGTTGCTGGAAGTACAATAGCTTTCATAACTGGAATTACAGATGTTGATCCAGTTGTGTGGAAAACAGTATTTTCAAGATTTTGTAACGAAGATAGAGTGTCTCTAGGTGACATAGATGTTGATTTCGCACCAGAAGATAGGGAGAAGGTTTATAAATATATAATAGAACGTTTTACACCACAAAAAACAGCTTACATAGCTATGTTTTCAACATTGCAAGACAGAGGATGTATTGATGTTTTAGCAGGTGGATTAGGTTATAAAGATTTAGGTAAAGTTATGGATATTAAAAATCAGTTTGATTCATTATTCAATTCATACAGTAAAATTATGCAAGAAGAGGTAAATAGTGAAGAACTTGTTGAAAATGGATTACTTGAATCTTCTGGTGTTAATTTTGATAATCATAATATATACTTGACAAGAATTAATAACAAAAAAGCAAAAGAGCAAGCAGACAAAATAAAAAAAACATACGATTCATTGATTAACGATAATCAAGATTTATTTTATTATCTAAAAGGTCTTAAAGGTACTATTGTTGCAAAAGGGACTCACCCAAGCGGTATAATTGGATCACCAATTACACTAGCTGATAATATGGGATTATTTTATAAAGATGGTAATACAGAAATGCCTGTCTCTACCTGTTCTATGAAGGCAGTTGATTCGTTAAATTATGTTAAGTTTGACATTCTAGGATTAAAGACAGTTGGAATTATTAAAGATGCTTGTGGGTATGCAGGTATAAAATATCCTAAATCATATGAAATCAATTGGAGTGATAAGCTTGTTTGGACTAATATGATTGAGACACAAGAGGGGGTTTTCCAATTCGAGGGAGATTTCGCTTTTGATTTGTTAAAAAGTTTTAAACCCAACACTATAAACCATATGTCTATGGTAAATGCAGCTTTAAGGCCGTCTGGTAAATCTTATAGAGATCGAATGATTGCCGGAGAATTTAATAAAAACCCATCTGACGAAATAGACAGGTTACTTGAAGATAATAATGGGTATTTAATTTTTCAGGAAGATACGATTAAGTTTCTAACTGATATATGTGATTTTACTGGTTCTTCAGCAGACACAACACGAAGAGCAATTGGGAAAAAAGATCAAGAATTATTAAAACAGCAGTTACCAAAGATATTAGAAGGTTATTGCAAGCATTCTTCCAAGCCTAAAAAGATTGCGGAACAAGAGGCGAAACAGTTCGTACAAATTATATCAGATAGTAGTGAATATCAGTTTGGATTTAATCATTCCACAGCCTATAGTATGAATGGGTACGAGTGTGTCAATTTAAGAACGTATTACACACTAGAGTTTATAGCAGCATATTTAAATAGAGCAGAAAACGAAGAAGATACAAACAACGGGATTAATATGGCAAGATATTTTAATATTACAATTAAGCCAATACAGTTTGGTAAATCTTTATCCGAGTATACTATTGATAAAGATAATAATAGTATTTATAAAGGTATATCTTCAATTAAATATTGCAATTCACAAATTGCATCCGAGCTAATGGAATTATCAAAAAATAAATATACTTCTTTTATTGATTTACTGACGGATATTAAGCAAAAAACATCAGTTTATGCAAGACAGCTAAAAATACTTACAGGATTAAATTTCTTTAGTGAATTTGGATGCAATAAGTA
>NZ_CBDLAM010000302.1:0-689 GCF_965301125.1 Anaerosporobacter sp.
TATGAAGGATAATGAATAAATCCGCTCCTACCTTGCTTGCAAACGCAGCACGATCATCTAATGTAACATAAGAATCATTGTATCTTGTCCAATATGCCTTAACAGTACTAGTACTACTATTAAAGTAATTTTTAGCGTACTTATATAGAATGTTGTACGTTAATGTCTTCTCATACACGCCACTTCCAATAGCGCCTGTATCTGAACCACCATGAACTGTATCTATAACTACAATCTTTTCATAGATATACTTAGGGTCACCGATCTCTACCCCTATGTAGGAGCTTCCTTCTGATAACTTAAATCCTTGTAATGTTAATGTTGTTACAAGAATCACAGTATTACCACTACTATTTAGAGAAACTGCAGTTTTACTAACCATACTTGAGTAAATCTTTACAGGATTCTCATCATAGTAGCTTACATAATCACCTGGAATAATTACTTTAAATTGATTTTTGTAGTACAAATCCTCTGTAGTAACTTTTGAATAAGATACTCCACTTGGCAACTCGATTCTTAAATCAACATTCGTACCACTATCTGGATATACAAATACAAGGGTAAGGTTGTTATCAGTTTGGGAAGTATAATAAGTACTTGTCTTTGACTTAGTTAAGGTAATTCTCGTTGTTGTGTTATCTTTACTAGCTGATGCTACTGCTTTTACACAATATCCATCACTAATA
>NZ_CBDLAM010000302.1:699-2987 GCF_965301125.1 Anaerosporobacter sp.
CTATTTACAGTAAAAGGTAGATCAATATAGACATTGGTATCATCAGAAGTTACATTCATCGTTGCCTGATATAGCATATCGATAGAAGCTAAATCTGTATGATAATCATAATTTACATTTACATTTTCAATATAATTATAGTAAACAACCACTGTTAATGTCATTGCATCATCTGATAACTGTAATTCATACTTTGGTTGTTTTACATTTGTAGTTAATACTATTTTGCTTGATTGAGATGATTCATTGTATGTTACAGTTGCACTATCAACAATACTGTTACTATAAGTATACGTATTATTTGTTGCTGTAGATTGTTCCACATCTATAACCAATGAGTTATCAGTCGTGTAATAGGAATGTATTTTACTAAATGTTGAGTAAGCCTTTAATTGGAATACTTCTCTATCTGAATAAACTTGTGTATCCTTTGTAAAATCTCCCAAAACTGCAGTAGTTGTGTAATTGGAATTAATCACTGTTTTATAAGATTTATTCTTTAGTTCATCATATATATTCTTATAAGTATCAGTAATTGGTAGATTAACATATTCCATTTCCTCTTCAGGCGGCGTTTGATTATCTGGTTCAACTACATCTGCTTTCTCAGTTAATATTGATGTACCAGTAGAACTATCCCATGCGTAATCATAGCCTAGATAGCTAGATACCGCATAAGCAGGAACCATAATATACGTTTTACCATTGGCTTTATTCTTAAGTTTCATAGGTGCATGTGGTAAAGTTTTCTTCTTTCCATTTACTTTGGCCACTTTGCTATCCAATGTCATTACAATAGTAGTGTCATTTTTTTCTAATGTTATTGTCTTATCTTCTTTATTATACGTATATTTTGCACCTATTGTAGTTGCGAATACTTTCTTTACTTGAACCATCGTTGTAGATTCATGTAAAATACTTGGCAATGTAGTTACACTAACATTCTTACCATCTACCTTTACTTTGCCTTGAGTACCACGATACGTAAACCATTTTTTTTCATTGTAATCATAAAGATTAAGTGCTGCTGTTTTCGGACTTGTAATAGTTGCTAATGCCTTACTACTATTATAACTGTAGTTATATCCAAAAGCTTCTGCAACAAATCTAGCAGGAACAAGAATCTTAGTAACTCCTGTTGACTTAAATTTTACTTTTATTGGTGCTTGAGAAACTGTTTGCTTCTTCCCGTCAACATATACTGTTTTACTACCTAGTGTAAACTTAATGGTAGTATAATCTTTCTTCAATGTAAGGGTTCCTTTACTAGAAGAATAAGAAGATGTAATTCCAATCTTGGAATTCACGAATACATCTTTATAAGATACTAATGAAGTGGATCCAATCACAATACCTGGGTAATTTTTTTTACTAACTTGTTTACCATCAATTTTATACACAATTTGCTTTCCTGTATACGTTACATTCTTCTTATCATAATATAACTTCAATGATGACGCTGCTTTTACCGAAAGAACCGGTGTTATGATAAGTAGTAACGCAAATAGCAGCATATAAATAGTTTTGTGTTGCTTCCATTGAGTCTTGTGGTAATTCAAAACTCGGCTAATTACTTTTTTCCCTTGTTGTTCCATTTTCTCACCTTTCTTACTGCTATAACTAACATAAAGTATCAAGCAAATTGATATATAATTAAAGGGGTAGACTTACCTTTAACTATCATGTTGCAAATATACGTATGTCAATTTAAGAATAAACTCTGAAACGAATATTTACAACCTAATACTAGGTTCAAAAAGTGTTAGAATTGTGTCAAATATTGATTTTATATACGATATTTATTATAAAATTAGAAGATTAAGATAAACTATAAAATGCTTAAATATGATAAATTGCTCCTTATTTATCTCATAGATAGGATACAACTATAATATTACAACAGTTATGATAATAAGAAAAAGGAAGCTACTTGAGTGTAACTTCCTGCTTTTATTGGTTAATTTGTTGAGGAACTATAATAAGGTACAATCAAATACTGCCCTTCATGTATTACATCTGACACCAAAGAATTACATTCCTTTATCTCTTCTATGTATTCATTTACACTTTCATAATGACTCGTAATATTCTCTTTAGCAATACCCCATAATGTATCACCTTTCTCAATACGAATACTCATTACGTACTTTTCGTCTTGCGTTGCTGATGCTCTTGCAACAGTTTTATCTGTCATTACTCCAATTAAAATAATACATAACACGACAAGTGAAATAATACTAGCAGCTATCACTTCTTGATTTATTTTCTTAACGTTCATTACTCTCATC
>NZ_CBDLAM010000303.1:0-2970 GCF_965301125.1 Anaerosporobacter sp.
TTACGTACTATAACACGAAACACGCTACACACCTAAGTACTTCTAAGTGTGTACACCAAGTTTCGTCAATTGATGCGGAACCGCCTTCGATTCGGCATCCTGCCTCAGCGAAGTCTGGCTCGGCTTCCATGCCTCGCCTTCCTAGGTTACTAAGTACACACTAAGAGGTACTAAGGTTGTTTCGCTATCGTTTTTTAGTCATAGTACGTAAGCTAAGAAGCAAATCTAAATATTGAGAGTTTTGCTTATTCCATTTAGATATGCAAGTACATGTAATAAACTAATAAATAAATATTCTTGGATATGCCTCATTAACTTTAATTAAGGTCATTTGACACTCGAATCCCAGATAAATATAGAAAGGTAGGTAATTATTATGTATAAATGTAGCTTAGAAAGAATGTCAGATAAAATCAAAACATTTTCAACTTTTGGAGACGCTGGTCATGGCGGTATTACAAGATATTCCCTATCAGAAGAAGCCCTTATGGCAAGAAATGAATTTAAGAAACGTATGGAAGCAATTGGTGCAACTATTGAAGTAGATGATCTTGCAAATATGTATGCAACACTTCCTGGAAGTGACCCAGATGCAAAACGTATTGTTATGGGATCTCATGTTGACTCCGTTAAGAATGGCGGTAACTACGATGGTGTTCTAGGAGTTATGTCAGCAATGGAAGTTCTTGAAACAATAGCTGATCAAAAGATTCCTCATAAACATCCATTAACAGCAATGATTTGGACCAATGAAGAGGGTTCGTTGTATCCACCAGCAATGATGTGCTCCGGTATTGTATGTTACGATTATCTCCCAGAAGATATTCGCGGTAAGTTCAAATACGAGGATATGATGAATTCAAAGAGTATCTTAGATGGATCAAAAACCTTTGGTGATGCATTAGAGGCATCTGGATTCAAAGGAGATAAGAAATATAGAATCTCACCAGAGAAATATCAATATATGTTTGAAACACATATTGAGCAAGGACCAATTCTTGAAGATGCAGGTAATACAATTGGTGTAGTTGATTGTGTACTTGGAATGTTTAACTATCGTGTTCGTTTCTATGGTCAAACCGTTCATGCAGGAACTTTCCCAATGCCTAAGAGACGTGATGCATTCTACGCAGCATCTATGGCACTTTGTTACTTACATGAAGAAATCGACAAATTAGGAGTATCCGATTTGGTTTATACAACTGGTGAAGTGGTATGTCACCCTTGTGTACATACTTGTGTACCTGATTACTTCGATTTCTCAATTGATGCAAGACATGAAGATCCTAAAGTACTTGAGAAAGTGCTTGCAATTGTCAAAAGTGTTGCTGATAAAGAGTGGAATGGTTGTACTTGTGAAGTTGTAAGAGCTTGGAACCGTGATACTGTTTATTGGGATAAGAAATTAGTTTCTTATGTTAAGGAAGCAGCAGAAGAATTAGAAGTAAAACATCAATATATCCACTCAGGTGCTGGTCATGATGCACAATTCGCAGCTTATATGTTACCAACAACAATGATCTTCGTTCAATCGAAAGATGGTTTATCCCATTGTGAGCCAGAGTATTCAACACCAGAACATTGTACAGATGGAGCGACTGTTATGTTGAATGCAGTATTAAAGGCAGATGCTGAATAAATAAACTGTTAAATTTGACAAAGTAAAGGAGGATGACGATGAACAATTATGTAATTACAATAGCAAGAGGTTTTGGTAGCGGAGGTAAGGAAATAGCAACGAAATTAGCCAAAGAACTACAGATACCTTGTTATGAAAGACAAATCCTAACGATGGCGTCCGAAATGAGTGGTATTGATGAAAGTGAGTTTGTATCAGTTGATGAGAAGTTACATGGTAGCTACCTAGTTAATCTTTTGAAGTCGGTTCCTTATAATACTGTTGTTAAACCTACAGAAAAAGATTTCGTATCAGATATAAACCTATTTAATATTCAAGCTGAAATCATAAGAAAATTAGCAAAAACAGAGTCATGTATTATAGTAGGAAAATGTGCAGATTATATCCTTGGAACAAATAATAATGTAATTAGTGTATATATCGAGGCACCACGTTCAGCATGTGTAGCTTCCATTATGAACAAGATGAATGTTACTGAAGAAAGAGCACATCAACTAATAAAGAAAACAGATAAATATAGAAGTAATTATTATAAGTACTATACTGGTGGTAAGGATTGGACAAATCCAATAAATTATGATCTTGTTCTTAATAGCTACCGTATTGGTAGAGAAAAATGTGTAGAATTAATTAAGGAATACGTTACTATTAAGTTCAAGTAGGAAATGAGTGATGAAATATGGCACTGCACCTTCAAAAATTATGTCAAAACTCTGATTACTTGTATGGAATGCGTATTCTTGCAGGTGAACAGGGAATGAATAACATTGTTCAGTGGGTACATACAATAGAAGACGTTGAAGCAAGTAGCTTCTTGCATGGTGGTGAATTGATATTTACCACCGGCATTGCAAAAAGGGAAGGGAATTGGTTAATTCCCTTCGTTAATAATTTAGTAGAAAGAAACGCAGCTGGTCTAGTAGTCAATGTTGGTCCATACATTGATAAGGTACCAGCTGAAGTATTAGAGTATGCCAATGAAAAACATTTTCCTATACTAGAAGTACCTTGGAAGACAAAATTAGTTGACATTACTAGGGATTTTTGTAATCAGATTATTAAAGATGAACAACGAGAAGAGCAACTTACTGCTGCACTGAAGAAATTAATGGAATCCTCTTATGATATGGAAAATCAAATTGAAGTTGTTGAAAAGTATGGATTTCATAGAGATGATACCTATTGTGTTGTAGGTATTAGAGTGAATGACCTTGATGAAGACAGGAGAGTATTGGATTTCGTAATTAGTAAAATTCAAGAAGTAGCAGGAGATTTTCTAGATAATATAAATTTCTTTGTACAAGATCAAACGATTTGCATGGTATTCATAG
>NZ_CBDLAM010000304.1:0-2950 GCF_965301125.1 Anaerosporobacter sp.
TGTTTATCATTCACAAAGATAACAAAAGTAGGTGGTTTTATTGCTACTTGCGTTATATAGTACAGTTTTAAACGTTTTCCTTTATCTGAAGGTGGTTGCTGCATTGCTACTGCTTCCATTAAAATTTCATTTAATACACCAGTTGCAATACGAAGTGCATGATTTTGAATTACCACATCCATTACATCAAATATTTTGTTAACACGTTGTCCAGTTTTAGCTGATATAAATACGATTTCTGCATAAGGCATGAAAGATAAAATCTCACGAATTCTCTTTGTATGCTCATAAATTGTCTTATCATTTTTCTCAATAGCATCCCACTTGTTTACAGCGATAATAATACCTTTTCCTCTTTCATGGGCAATACCTGCGATTTTTGCATCTTGTTCTGTAACGCCTTCACTTGCATCTATTACAACGATGACAACATCAGCACGTTCTACCGCCGTTACTGTACGAATAATGCTATAACGCTCTAAATCTTCTTTAATCTTATTCTTACGTCTAAGACCAGCTGTATCAATGAATACATATTCTTTATCATCCCACGTGATAGCGGTATCGATAGCATCACGAGTTGTACCTGCGATATCTGATACAATAACGCGTTCTTCACCAACTAGACGGTTAATGATAGATGATTTACCTACGTTTGGTTTACCAACGATAGCGATACGAGGTCTTTCATCATCTTCTTCCTCTGCATCCCCTTGTGGAAAATGTTTTGCAACTTCATCAAGCATATCACCCATACCAAGACGAGAAGCCGCAGATACAGGAATTGGATCACCAATTCCAAGATTGTAGAATTCATATACATCTGGCATGAACTTTTCAAAGCTATCTACCTTATTAACGACTAAGAGAACAGGCTTACCCGATTTTCTAAGCATGTCCGCTACTCTAAAGTCAGAATCTACAACACCTTGACGTACATCTGTGATAAACAAGATTACATCAGCAGTCTCAATTGCAATTTCTGCTTGTGTTCGCATGTGCTTTAACATTAAATCTTTACTTTCTGGTTCGATACCACCTGTATCAATCATTGTAAATTGATAATTTAACCAAGTGACATCCGCATATATACGATCTCTTGTTACCCCAGGATAATCCTTAACAATTGAGATTTTCTCCCCAGCAAGAGCATTAAACAATGTAGATTTTCCAACATTTGGGCGACCTACAATTGCTACTATCGGTTTACTCATTTCTATTTCTCCTTAACTTAAATCCATATTCCTATCTGAAAATAACTGCAATATTCAGTTATTTTTATTCTCTAATTAAATTAGATCGGGTTCAGTCTATATAATTTTAATTAGTTTTCTTCTTCTAACATAATAACAATAATTGATGTTTTTGTAAACTGTTTTAATCTCATTTTACACTTTTATTTTGATTTTCAAAATATTTTTATATTTATACCTTAAGATACCATAGTTTCTACAAATGATTTTCCATCTTCCTTACAGATTCTTATCTTAATTCCAAGTTCTCTTTCTATATCTGAAATACGTAAATCATCGAGTAATACATCTTCATCATCTCTTAATAATACACTTGGTAATACTAGATACTCTCCTAAGTCTTCTCCTTTTAATTGCTTTATAATGTCTTGTCCTGTAAGCAACCCTGCTACTGTGATGTCTTTACCATAGAATTCATTTTCAATTGTATATACCTTTGCTTCCACATGAGGAAACTTTTTTGTAACTTCTCTTGCTAGCCCCTCTATAAATGGTGCAGCTAATTTACCAGTAGCCATAGATATCCTTCTTGTTTGACCGTTATCTTCAACTTCCTTAAGATAATCTTGTACTTCTTCTGTTAAAGATCGTACCATACCAATACCGTTCTCGATTTGTCCATAACCTTCATAATAATCTGCATCAGGGATTGGAAGTCCTGCAGTAATATACCACTCATCACTAGCGAAGACAAATCGAGTTCCATATTTCTCTTTCATTCTCTCTTGATGGGAATGCAGTTGTTCTAATACATGAAGGGCATCTTCCTTCGTGAATTTCTCTATCTTAGTTAATCTATCGCGATGTTTACTCATTCCAATAGGAACAACAGACAAACTTTTCATATAAGGAAGATACTGTGATAAATCTTCAATTGTTTTATCTAATTCCTTCTCATCATTATAGCCTTTGCACAATACAATTTGGCTATTCATCTCGATTCCATTCTCATAGAGTTTCTTAATTTTATCTAATGCTTCTCCTGCAAAACGATTTTTAAGCATCTGAATACGAAGTTCTTTATTTGTAGTATGAACTGATATATTAATTGGACCCAATTTATATAGAATAATTCGATCGATATCTTCGTCTGTCATATTGGTTAAGGTAATATAATTACCTTGTAAGAATGATAGTCTAGAATCATCATCTTTGAAATAAATGGTATCCCTCATCCCCTTCGGATTCTGATCTATGAAACAAAAGATACATTTATTACGACAAGTACGATATTTGTCCATTAATCCTTCTTCAAATTCAATCCCGAGATCCTCTTGATACTCTTTCTCAATCTCTAATTCCCACTCCTCACCATTCTTTTTAAGCAGTAATACCTCAAGGAATTCATCATTTATTAAATAATGATAATCGAATACATCTTTAATCTCATTTCCATTAACACTTAGCAACATATCGCCTGATTCAATTCCTAGTTCCTCGGCAATACTACCTACAGCCACACTTTTAATAACATGGTTTTTCTTTAACATGGCTTTCTTTCCTTTCTATACTGTACGGTCATCCCGTGTAACAATGCTTCAACAATGCATATACAATAATGTAAATGCATAACTTATATGATACCAATTTATTCTGTAAATGTAAACTTACTTTTTACCTAGGTTTTGAGTGGAGGAAAATGTTGTTTTTCTCCTCTTAAGAATAATCGAGCATTAAGTAAGTATCAAGACTTGATA
>NZ_CBDLAM010000305.1:0-2941 GCF_965301125.1 Anaerosporobacter sp.
CTGATAAATATGCCACTGCTCGAACGCGGTCGTTTCTCCGATTGAATATATTCTTTTTTTCTCCGAATCAAGCGCGGGATTGCAAATGTCGGTAAACGATTCAGACTTAACAAATGATGACGTTTTTGGGTTCCATAACCCTCAATTTTTATTATGTCAAAAATTCTTAAGAAACTCTTACAAATAAAGATGGAAGATTAAGAAAAAACTCCTTTTGGAGCTGAGTAACAAATATACTACTTGACATTTAAAATTATAAGCCTATAATAAAGGTAACAAAATATAAAATGCAAAGACGGAAATAGTAGTCTAGTGGAAACATACAGGGAGAAGGACATTTGCTGAGAGTTCTTTATGAAGGAAGTTAGATGAAAACCATTCCTGAGCTGTATCGCTGAAATTAGTAAGCATTACCGTATGCCTGCGTTAAAGGATAGGATTTGTTAGAATCTAAAGTGAAAAATTAAGGTGGAACCGTGCATATACTTGCACCCTTATAATTGTGGTAAATAGCCATGATTATTAGGGTGTTTTTTTGTACATAAGATTTGTTAAACAACATTTGAAAGGAGAAGATAAGATGAAAGTAATTAGTAAAAATGGTTCAATTGAAGAAAGAAAATTTGAAGAAGCAGAAGGAAGAGAGGCATTTCGTCACACAACAGCACATGTTTTGGCACAAGCAGTTAAACGCCTTTATCCAGATACAAAGTTGGCAATAGGTCCAGCAATCGAGAACGGATTTTATTATGATTTTGAATTTTCTTTTCCATTTATGCCTGAGAACTTAAAAGCAGTGGAAGAAGAGATGAAGAAGATTGTGAAAGAATCATTGCCACTGGAAAGAATTGAAGTAAGCCGCAATGAAGCACTTAAACAAATGGAAAGTCTAAATGAAAGCTACAAGGTGGAACTTACTAATGAACTACCAGAAGATGCAGTAATCACATTGTTTCGTCAAGGAGAATATGTAGATTTATGTGCAGGACCTCATGTATCGAATACTTGCTTAATTAAAGCGTTCAAATTAACTTCGGTAGCAGGTGCATACTGGAGAGGAAATGAGAAGAATAAGATGTTAACTAGAATCTATGGAACTTCATTTCCAAAACAAAGTGAGTTAAATGATTATCTGAAACAAGTAGAAGAAGCGAAGTTGCGTGACCATAGAAAGTTAGGAAAAGAACTTGGATTATTTACACTACTAGATGAGGGGCCAGGATTTCCATTTTTCCTTCCAAAAGGAATGGTACTAAAGAATGTATTAATTGATTATTGGCGTAAGCTTCATACAAGAGAAGGATATGTAGAGGTATCTACACCAATGATGTTAAACCGTGAGTTATGGGAAACTTCAGGCCACTGGGATCACTATCGTGAGAATATGTATACTACAGTAATTGATGATACAGATTTTGCAATTAAGCCAATGAACTGCCCAGGTGCTATGCTAGTATATAAGATGCAACCACATTCTTATAGAGAGTTACCAATTCGAATGGGTGAATTAGGATTAGTACATCGTCATGAAAAATCAGGTCAGTTACATGGACTTATGAGAGTTCGTTGTTTTACTCAAGATGATGCTCATATATATATGACAAGAGAACAGATTACAGATGAAATCAAAGGAGTAGTAAGACTGATTGATGAAGTATATTCAAAATTTGGCTTCAAATATCATGTAGAATTATCAACTCGACCAGAGAATAGTATTGGTGGTGATGAGGACTGGGAACTTGCTACAAAGGGATTACAGAATGCTCTTGATGATTTGAAGATGGAATATATCGTGAATGAAGGAGACGGCGCATTCTACGGACCTAAGATTGACTTCCATCTAGAAGATTCCATCGGTAGAACATGGCAGTGTGGAACAATACAATTAGATTTCCAATTACCACAACGTTTTGATGCTGAATATATCGGCTCTGATGGTGAGAAACATCGTCCAATTATGATTCACCGTGTTGTATTTGGTTCAATAGAAAGATTCATTGGAATACTTATTGAACACTATGCTGGTAAATTCCCGGTATGGCTTGCTCCAGAACAAGTGAAGATTCTATCTGTTTCAGAGGGATATAATGAATATGCTAAGAGTGTATTAGATGAATTATTAAAAGTGGGAATTCGTGCTGAACTTGATGATCGTAATGAGAAACTTGGTTATAAAATCAGAGAGGGACAGATGGACAAAGTACCTTATATGCTAATTGTTGGACAAAAAGAAAAAGATGAAAATAAGGTATCTGTTCGTAGTCGTGATGATGGTGATCAAGGTGCAATTGATATTCATGAATTTATTCAGAAGCTAAAGGCTGAGGTTGAATAAATACGTATTAATGACCGCAAAACTCTTGTAGGTTTTTATAGCTTCTTAGCTGGCATACTATGACACAAAACACGCTACACATCTAAGTGCTTCTAAGTGTGTACAGTAAAGGTATACAAGTGATGCTGAAACGCCTTCGATTCGGCATCCTGCCTCAGCTCAGGCTGGCTCTCCTTCCTTGGGTACAGAGTACACACTAAGAAGTACTATAGATGTTTCACTATTGTTTCTTAGTCATAGTACGTCAGTTAAGAAGCAAGTTTACAATGTTAAGAGGTTTGCTTTTTTATTTGATTGATGCAACATTGGTGAGAATATAAGTTTGTTTTATTGTATAAAAAATAAAAAAGTTTTTAAACAAGGTTGCTTTATAATTTCTTATAAAAAAGGAAAGGAGGGTAATAGGATATGACTGTTGTCAATAAAAATATGAATGCTATATTGTTCATATAGTATGTAAATTCTGAAAAAACATCATTCTTTACTCTTCGATACAAAAGTGTTTTGTAAGATAATCATCAGCACAGGAATGGTAATTGTCTGGTGTATAGTGAGAGTGTAAATGATTTTGTGTAAACCTCTTGGATTGACGTAAAATACTCAAAG
>NZ_CBDLAM010000306.1:0-2909 GCF_965301125.1 Anaerosporobacter sp.
GAACTTGAATGTTGCCATAATTAACGATGAGGTGTTGGAATTGCCTTGGTTTCAAAAGACAATGGAGGCTAATGGAAGTTTAGTCTGTGCATTTCATGAGGATTCCATGAAGTATAAAAAATATCTTTCCTTTTCAAGGATAATTCGAACACGAGAAGGAAAGAGTGTTGGGGTCGTTGTTATTGCGATGAAAGAGGAACGAATCCTATTTCCGTTACAAGAACATGATACGGAAACGGTATTGGTATTAAATGATGAAGAGGTTGTCTATAGTAATTCAGATAGCACAAATAAGTCGGAATTAATAAATCTATTATCATCTGAGAAATTGGATGAAGATAAATGTCAAAATGTTATCTATAAAGGGGAAAATGCGGTATTAACAGTGATACCGGTTACGGGTACTAGGATACAAGATAAAATTTCAGTAGTAAGTATTCGGCCTTATGCAGATATATTAAAAAAGGCAAATCAACAAAGTCAAAAGAGCATACTAATAATTATAGGTAGTTTTATCATAGCAATTTCTACTATAAGCATATTTGCGTGGAGTTTTAGTAGTAGGATTAATAATTTCAAAGGCCAGATGCATAAAGCTTCAAGAGGGCAGTTTGATATTGCTGAAAAAATTGGCGGTGAAGATGAGATTAGTTATCTATATGATGATTTAGGTTTGATGATTAATAGTATTCAGACTCTAATCAGTCAAGTTTACGAAGAGCGGGTGCAGAAGGAGATGCTACATAGTAGACAGAAGGAGATGGAATTTAGCATGCTTGCTAGTCAGATTAATCCCCATTTCTTGTACAATACGTTAGAGGTAATCCGGATGAAAGCAAGAACAAATGGAGAAGGTGAGATTGAAGACATAGTTAAGATGCTTGCTAAAATTATGAGATATACATTGCAGGTTCAAGATAAACAAGTTACTCTGAACCAGGAACTTAATTTGGTAGAGTCCTATTTAAAGATACAAAAGTACCGATTTAAAGATCGGGTTACATACAGCATACATGTTAACTGTAATGTGGAAGAAATCTATACAATTCCGCTCATCTTACAACCGATTGTTGAGAATGCTATGGTTCATGGAATCGAGATGAAAAAAGGGACTGGGCATATATCAATTTATGTAGATGAGATAGATAGCACAATCCGTATACAGGTAATTGATGATGGAGTTGGTTTTACTGAGGAAAAACTACAAGAAACTAAGGAGTACATTAATTCAACAACTGATATGACACAAAATCATATTGGATTAAGAAACGTTAATCAAAGGGTAAAATTATTGTTTGGAGAGGAATATGGTATTGTAATAGATAGTCAACCTCTAGTAAAAACCATAATACAAATTAATATACCTAGAAGTTAGCTGTTAATGAGGAGTGGTTAAATGTATAAAGCAGTAATTATTGATGATGAGCAAACAGTCAGGGAAGGAATTCAAATATTACTTCCTTGGGAAGACATCGGCTTTACTATTATAGCAGAAGCTTCCAATGGAGAAGATGGTTTGGAGGCTGTTCTAAATTATCAACCTGAAGTAGTTTTGGTTGATGTAAGAATGCCAGGAATGACAGGACTTGAACTTATATCAGAAGCAAGAAAGGCCGGTTATAAGGGGGATTTTCTTATACTATCGGGATATTCGGATTTTAAGTATGCAAAATCTGCAATAAGATTAGGAGTAAAAGGATACTTGTTAAAACCTATTGATGAAGAAGAGTTGTTAAAATATATATGTGATATAAGAATGGAATTAGATCAGAAACAGAAAGAAAAAGAAAAAGCGGAATTGCTGCAAAGTGAAAAGAAGAAGAACCACGTAAAAGCAAGACAGAATATTATCTATAATTTACTGATGAAACAGGAAACCATCGAAGTCATTGAAAGAGAAATTGATAAGTTTGGATTTGATTATAGCTACAATAAGTTCTATGTTATTGTACTTAATAATGATAGGTTCTATATGGAGGAGGATTACAAAGAGAAGATTAAGTTGATTCTATTCGGATTAAGTAGGTGCGAATATCTCGTACTAGGAGATCGAATTGCTATAATTATAAAGGGAGATAATCTTCAAAAAGATATGGAACAACTTATTGAAAATAATAGGCGGATGAAGGCTCGGTACGAAGATGATTTTTTTGTAGCTGTGGGACAAAAGGTAGTATGTCTAAAAGATATTTGCTTTAGTTATGAGTGTGCACAGTATTTAATCGAAAGAAAATTCTTATTTAGGAAAATGAATATGATTTCCATGGATCTACTTAGTAAGCAATTTGAGAATCTGAAGAATAATAGTCATCTAGAGCTAAGTGATTGTATAGAGATAGGAGATATTGTTGGAATTGTAGATATAGTTCATTGCATATCGAGTCAATGTAGGTATAAACTTATGAAAGAATCTCATATAAAAGTAATGACTATTAATAATGCAATCTTGCTAATCAATAATTTAAAAACCAGATATATAGGCCATTCGGACAAGTTAATGGATATTAATTCTTTTACAGAAGAGGTTAATAAGGCAGAGACAATAGAAGAAATGGAATTGTTAGTTATTGAACATTTCAAAAAAGTGAGTGATAAACTCGGTAATACTGGTGCTGACAATATAGTTAAGAGAATGGAAGTATTTATACAAAAAAATTATAATAAAGATTTAAAATTAGAGACTATAGCGAAGATGTTCGGATATAATAGCGCATATCTTGGGAAAACCTACAAAAAATCTTCAGGAGAAAGTTTTAACACTACGCTTGATAAGGTACGGATTACCAATGCTAAGGAGCTTTTACAAAACACGAATCTAAAAGTTTATCAAGTATCAGAAAAGGTAGGATATTATAATATCGACTATTTTTATTCAAAATTCAAAAAATATGTTGGGATGACTCCAAAAG
>NZ_CBDLAM010000307.1:0-1946 GCF_965301125.1 Anaerosporobacter sp.
AATTCTGGAGTTGGAAGTAAGGGTGGCTTAGAAACATCATTTGTTGACAATATAACAGATATACTGAAAAAAGAAGGTCTGACTTTGGATGAGTTTAATGAGTTGCGATTACGAGATGTATCAACTTTGACGGAGGTAGAGAAGGCAACATTAAAAGCAATACGAGAGAGTGTTCCAATGCCTGATGCAGATACATTAATGCAGAAGGTAATTCCTGCAAGTGATATAGCAAAATATATGGATGGTACATATACTCAAGTTGGAGGTTTTGTAACCACAGTTGATGATGTAAAGCAATTGAAAAATTATGATGATATTTACAATAGCTTGAGATTGGATTATCCTGATACAGCATATAGTATTGCTTCAGATGATTCACTTGCTGTTATTCGATATACTACGAGTGAAACAGCAAAGATTGATATTCCGTTTAGTTCAGAATTTGGTGGTGTTACAACTGGTGAAGCACCATTTACAGGCAATGGATTTACAAAGGCAACAAATGGGCAAATAATACCAGAGTTTAAGTGTTCTAGTCTAACTAAGATAGATGATGGAGCACAATTAATTGAAATTGGAAAAGATGGTATGGAGACAGTAATAGCTATCTATGATGTAGATTTTGGTAGATTTATCTCAGTAGACTAATAGGAGGAAGTATGAGAAATACTACATTTGCTATTTATAATGGAATTGAATATTCGGCTGGAATTAAAGCAGACGGAAGCATTGTATTACGCTCAAATAATATTTGTGATGAAAGCAAAGGATTTTTTGAAAAAAGGATTGGAAATAACAGCGTATACATAAAATATGTTCAAAGGAATGAGGTAGAAGAAATATATGATAAGAGGTTTTGGGCAACGTATAAAGGATATAAATTTGAGGTAGTAGATGAAAATGCAGAACAAATATCAATAATAATTATGGTTGGAGATTATAGTGATTGGCTTCAATTAGGGATGAAACCAATTGACAAAGGTGTGTATCAAAAATGGATAGATAGGGATGAAGCAGAAATAGAAATTGTGAAAGAACCATTGTAATTTGTAATTGTTTAAATTATCAGCGGTGCTTTATACTTGAAATTCGGGAGAATATGGACAGCAAGTATATACTAATGAATTAGAGGAAGGTGGAATTCCGTTAGATGGAATACTTTATGAAAGATATCCGAGTGGATCATTGAATTATTATAGCTATTACAACAATGGTATTCCAAACGGACAGCGCATGAGGTTTTATGAATCAGGTAAATTAAAGAGCTATTGTATTATGGATAAAGGAACAATCGATGGGGAACATATTCAGTGGTATAAAAATGGGAATGTAAAACTAAAAGAGTTTTGTCAATATGGATTTGTTCTAAAAATGCAAGAATTTGATGAGAATGGAAATATTAAAAAAGAAAAAAAGGAATTGGGTAAAGATGAGAAAAGTATTTATGAAAAGCGAGTAGCATATTATGAAGGAAAAAGATGATAAGTGATATTGAACGAGGGTAAATTAATTTTCAGTTTTAATTGCAAAAGAAAATTAATTTACTAAATAGTATCGATAATTTGCTATATGGAAAAATTACATATATGTTGGATGATGCTATCAGTGTAAAGTTACCAACAGATTTTCCTACCATAGATAATGCACCATATACAGGAAGAGGTTTTACTGGAAGTAAAAATATTGTTCTTCCGGAACTGATACAAAGCAATAGAAATTTTGTTGATGAAGATATTCTTGGAATATATTGCAGCGACACTGGAAAACTGGCACAAAAGTTTATTTATGATTCAGATTTTGGCTGGATTTTACAATAGGAGAGGATGATGGCTGATATGTATTGTGAATACAAAGGGATAAAATATAAAATCAAAAAAAGGGATGGCGAATTTCTTATAACATCAACGGAAAAAAAAGAGGGATTCTTAAATTATATAGATATTGTA
>NZ_CBDLAM010000307.1:1956-2906 GCF_965301125.1 Anaerosporobacter sp.
GAGGATGTTCAAGATAATACATATATGATTTGGACAAATTCTGAGCAGATTGCAAAGGAATATGACTTTGAAAAGAAAGAACAATTTGTGTTTGTAAAGTACATAACAAGAGAAGAAATTGAGTCAGTAAAGATTATAAAGAAACCAGTGTTAATATGTAAGGATATGGAACCAAGGGAAGAAATATTAGTAGGGAAAGTATTGGACGAATGGTTGAAAAGTATCATTTAATTACATTTTGATATAAAACAATTCGGATAAATCTTTCAAAGAACATAGGGTGTTATAAAATTTATTATGTCTCCACATAAGGACACACCTAAAGCATCCGCTCCTTGTCTATAAATAATCGAAATGGTTTTTGCCGAAGGTAATCCAATTGCATGGTATTAAGATAATCGGCATCTTGCATTGCATACTGGTATATATTGTTAGAGTGTCGTTCATCCAAACGATGATAAAACGTTTTCAAAAAGTTTGTATTTATCATGGTGAGAACATCCTTTTTGACCACACACAATACTGTAAAAATCCGCTATAATCCATTCATAGAAATGAATAAGGATTGGTGTGGAAATAAAGCAGAATGAACAAACGGATATGGAAATAGTAAAGCAGTAAATAAGATAGAAAAAGTGATTCAAAAGGCGGTAAGCCAGACAGAAAAAGACGTTAATGCATATTTAAATATTGGCTCTTATTTTAGAATACAGGAGCCATAATATTTATTATGATTATACTTTAGGACTTCCAACTCCTTAAATCCCTTAAAAAATAACTGTATTACCTACCTGTTCACGAAGTGAATGATATGTAGGTGATACAGTTATTTTTAGTCCATTACCAGAGAAAATGGACTGCTGAGGGCGATATTTGCACCTGGGTATACGAAAGGATTAGATGATGTATTTGAAGGAAATAGACTAGATTATAATAATACAGAATTTAAG
>NZ_CBDLAM010000308.1:0-2900 GCF_965301125.1 Anaerosporobacter sp.
ACAATATGAAGAAAAAGGAGATTTCACGTATCCAAATGTGAATGATATAGAAATTATAGAGGCAGAAAAAAAGCTTAATGTAAAAATGCCAGAGCAGTATTGTTGGTTTTTAAAAAAATACGGTCATGGAGGTATTGGGGGAATTGAGACTTATGGTATAGGGAAAAATGGTAAAATGATATTTGTTGATAAAACTATACAATTTAAGTCATATGGATTAGCTGATGATAAGATTGTGATAGAAAACTGTGATGAATGGATTTATTGCCTTGATGAAAAAACTGAAACAGTTGAAATGTGGTCGCAAGGTGACAAAAATTACAAAACGGTATATGAAGATTTTCTTGAATACTTAAGAGATAGAATGAGTGATGCTATAGAGAATATGTAATAATATTTATTAGGGTTTCACTTTATAGCGAAATTTGCCCTGAAATTTACCCTTAGGTATACGAAAGGATTTGTCAGACAATTTCTTACAGTAATTCAACGAAGACTTGATTTTACTGACATATAAGTTGGTAAAAATTAGTCTTCAAACTTAGGGAAATGGTTTGTATATGTAACAGATGAAAGAGCAAGCAAGATTACAAATTCTGTCGATGAATATATCACAGAGAGTGAAGCTCTTGAAGATTTTATTGATAGTTGTGAGCTAATAAAATATTAAGAGGATTATAAAAGAGCTGTGAAATTTTTTGGTAAATAGAAATACAAGAGGTCTTTTGTAATGAAATAGAGGGATAGTTATTAATGTTTGTATGAGAAAAGAGTGAAAATTGATACCATAAAAAGAATTGAATTAAGAAGAATATCTGAAAACAATATATACATATGGTGAATTTGATAATAAGATGGACAAACCATTCTTAGAATTCTTATCAGCATTAGCAGATGCCACAATAATAATTCCTATAATTGATGCATGTCTAGGTGTAGACATTATCACAGGTGAAGATTTAAGTGATTTCGAAAGAGGTATGAAAGGGGTATTTGCGGCTGTAGATGTTGTAACCTTGATGGTTGGAATTAAGGCAAGTGGTATAGCGAAGGTAATAACTAAGGATAGTTTGGTGTTTGCAGGTAAAGCAATTACTATAAACATAGCGTCGAATGGTGTTGCCTATGCCGTGGGTGAGGCTGGCGAAATTATGGATTTACCACTTCCGCTAACTTTACTAATCAGTGTCTCAGCAGGTACGATAACGGCTACGGCAGCAGGGGAGTATGTATTTGCAACTGGTGTTGGAGAGGAATTGTTAAGAGCAGATAAAAAGGTTGTGGATGATCTGGTTGAACATTTGGACGAGGTTGATGGTGTTGGTTATAAAGATATTACTTCCTTAGAAGTGAAAACTGTAATTGAAAAAAATGGATTGAGTGTTGAAGAATTTTCAAAATTACTTGACCCAAATAGAATGTTGACACCACAAGAATTGCAATTTGTTGATAAAGTAAGAGCCGATATCGGTTTGCCAGAAGTGGGAACAGTTATGAACAAAACCATACCACAAAGTGATATATACAATTATTTATATAATGAAAACTATAGTGGCGTAAGAGGCTTTGTATCCGTAGATGAGCATTCTAGTTCATTATCGACATTAGATGATGTATTTGAAGGAAATAGACTAGATTATAATAATACAGAATTTAAGGTAGGAAATGGTGTAGATGGAGTTTCACAATCAGTTGGAAACGCCGATACTGTATACGGTAAAATAACATATGTGTTAGAAGATGCAGATGAGGTTAAAGTTCCAACAGATTTTCCGACAGCTGAGAATGCTCCTTATACAGGACGTGGATTTACAGGTAGTAAGAACATTGTGCTGCCAGAACTTGTACAAGAAAATAGAAAGTTTATTACAGGTGATACTCTAAGCATACATGATAGTGTTACAGGTAATACAATTTCACAATTCATATATGATAAGAAACTTGGAATATGGATTTTAAAAGAATAGGAGAGAAGTGATGAGTGAAATATATTGTATATATAAAAATAAAAAATATCTTGCTGAAATGAAAAAAACAAAGTTGAGATTTCATCTAATTACCAATATGAAGGATTTGTTGAATATGTTGATGTGCTCGGAAGGGTACATAATGATTTATTTATTAGGATGCTTGATATAGATGAGGTGGATATCATATACAAAGAAGATGTACTAATAAAATATGAAAACGAGTATTTTCAATTGTTTGCGGATAAAATCTTAAAAAATGCAGTATTAGATAATTCATATATGATATGGACTAATTCAGAGCAATTAGCAAAAGAATATATGTTTGAAAAGAAAGAGCAATTTGTGTTCATCAAGTACATAACAAGAGAAGAAATTCAAACTGTAAAAATAATAAAGAAACCAATATTAGACTTTAAAGACAAAGAACCATCAGAAGAGAATTTAGAGGGAGACGATTTGGATAAATGGCTTTCTGAATTACTTTAATTATGGTTATACTTTAGGACTTCAAAATCCTTAAATCAAAAACCTATTGTCTCCTACCTGCCGTTGACGTAAGTCAATAAGGATATAGGAAGCGGTAGGCTTTTGTCATTTACCTAAAGGGGAAAGGAAACTTTATAGCGAAATTTGACCTTAGGTATACAAAAGGATTTGTCCAACATTTTATTTCTAGTATTCTTTGGATACTTGATTTTACTGACTTCCTACAAAATGTTAAAAAACATTCTTCTACAGAGCAAATGTTTTGAAAATTGCTTTCAAACCCAGCGATGTAGGCATTTTAAGCGAATAACGTGAAACTTTAACACAGGATTTCGTTACGAGTTTTGCACTAGTATTTTGACAAATATTGAATAACATTCATCGCTAAAATTATCACAGGTGAAGATTTAAGTGATTTCGAAAGAGGTATGAAAGGGGTATTTG
>NZ_CBDLAM010000309.1:0-2882 GCF_965301125.1 Anaerosporobacter sp.
TGAGGAAGCTATTGATATATTAGAAGAAAAAAAGCATACACTAGAACAACTTATACTGGATATAATTGATGATAATTTAAAACAATTAAAAAAATATGAAGAAAAACTTGTAGAAAGTGATATGAGTCTTGCAATTGATTCTGATTTAAATACGGTAAAAGAATATCAAGATGAAATATCTGACTTAATTAACGAAGCTAAGTACAATCAGGCATGGGACAAATTAGAATCACTTGAAAGCTTTATTAATGAGATAAGTAAACCTCTAACTGATTATAATGTAGTAGTAAAGCAATATGATATAACTAATTATCCAACTATTCGTGTTTATCTTGAGGTTACTGATGATACTGGTAATTTCATCGATAATTTGGATAAGGATGATTTCTATGTTAACGTAGGAAGAAAAATTGATGATGAATTTAAAAGACAAGACATTATAAAAGCCGTTAAGATAAATGAAAACGAAGGAATAAGTCTAGGTTTAGTTGCTGATATAAGTGGTAGTATGGGAGATAAATTGATACAGGTACAACAAGGGATGACCAATTTTATTGAAACTGTGCAATTTAGTAAAGGTGATGAGGTGGAACTTACAGAATTTAGTGATTCGGCATATGTGTGTAAGAGTTTTACAAATAATTCATCTGATATTTTATCTGCTATCAATATGATGTCAACACAAGGAAGTACACGTTTATATGATACATTAATTAGTGAAATTGAAAGAATTCATACTAGGAGTAATGCAAAATGCATAATTGGATTTACAGATGGTTTAGATAATGTAAGTGTGTATTCGGCTCAAGATGTTATACGATATGCAAATACATATCAAATACCTATTTTTCTAATTGGTATCGGTTCAGATTGCGATGAATCTACTCTCAAGAATATTGCAGAATCGACGGGCGGGATATATCATAACATTAATGATATTGATTCATTAGAAGAAATATATAGTTCGATATATAAACAAGAAAAAGAAGTATATCTTTTAGAGTATACTATTTGTGATGAGGACAATTTTGAAGATGACTGTTATTCGGATATTTATATTCGTACACAAGATCATCATGGTGGATATGTAGATAATTTCACCTTTGTACCAAATGAGTTTTTTTCTTTAATGTATAATAAATTTTTAATTGCAGGAATTGATTGTCAAACAAAAGGAGAACGTAATCTTTTAGACTCTGGTCTAATTGTTACTGATAAGAAGGCATATAAAGATAAGGATTGCATAGCATATCAATCCCAGTCAGCAATAGATAACGGTGGTGTGGGTTCTAATAATTCAAGCGTATTTGAAGTTTTGGTATACTATGATGTAATAAGAGTGGAGAAAGAAAAAGATGGGTATGTTTTGTACGGAGTAGCTAATTATGATATTAGTAAAATAAAAAAATATTCTGCAATTAAAAACGATTTAGAAAAAAATATGATTAATACTTATTATGGTGATGAAATTGATAAAAACCAAGAGTTTTGGATTGAAGAGAATATAACAAATTATGAAAAGTTAACATTAATAAAAGATGAAGATGGTAAATGGAAATTTAATAAACGTACATATGAAAGAGAAGATGGTGGAAAACCATATTTTACAAGCGAAGTTTATAATGTAATAATGCAATAACTATAATGCGTCAACTACATAAAAAGTAAGAAGGATCAAGTAGAGATACTTGGTCCTTCTTTAGGCCCGCCCAGCATGGGCTGCTCTTTTAAACATAAGAAAAGACAGCCTAAGCTGCCTAATCTATACATAATTCATCAAGGCTTATCACATAGCATCCTTCTGTAATGAAATAATTTTTAAAATCTCTTTATAACAACGACACGTCTACGACGTCTGCGTCTATGGTGTCTATCACATCTATTAGATCCTCGGCTCATAAAGATCACTCCTTATCTACATGTCATATGTTATTATATGCGGATTATAGTATATCGTGTTAATTTAAGAAAAAAAAGAGTAATTGACGTCACTTAATTGAAAATTATGAGGTATTATGGGGAGTGTTTTTGTGTTGTTTGGCTATTGTGGTACTGAGTTAAATGGATTCTAGGAAAAAGTCAAGAACTTGTTAAAAAGTATCAAATAAAACTATACATACTTTTTACGTGTAATTTACATAAAGTTTACATAAGCATGGTAAAAGTATTTTATCAGTTTGTATTTAAGTATATGCAATGTAACGAAAGGAATTGAAAATGGTAATTAGATTTAAAGATGTTTGCAAAAAATTTGGTAATTCTTTTGCAATATCCAATATGAACTTTCAAATTGAGGGTAAAAGTTTTACTACACTTCTAGGACCATCTGGTTGTGGGAAAACAACAATACTTCGAATGATTGCTGGATTGGAAAAACCAGATTCTGGTGAAATTTGGTTTGATGATACTTGTATTTTTTCAAGTGAGAGAAAGATTGAAATTCCAACTGAAAAAAGAAATTTAGGATTTGTATTCCAAGATTTTGCGCTCTGGCCACATATGACTGTTTTTGAAAACGTAGCATTTGGTTTAAGGGTAAGAAAAGAAACGCAAGGCATTGAAAAGAAAGTACTAGACGCACTGAATGCTGTACAGCTCGGTGAGTTTAAAGATAGATATCCAAGTCAGCTCTCTGGTGGACAGCAACAAAGAGTTGGATTTGCAAGAGCAATTGTAACAAACCCGGATTGTATCCTTTTTGACGAGCCTCTATCTGCACTAGATGCCATTCTGCGTGATGATATGAGAGTTGAAATCAAACGTCTTACCGAGCAATTTGGTGTGACAGGTGTATTTGTTACTCATGACCAGATGGAAGCAATGAGTATGAGCGATGATATTATTGTATTTAAAAGAGGATCAATTGAGCAACAAGGCACTCC
>NZ_CBDLAM010000310.1:0-2866 GCF_965301125.1 Anaerosporobacter sp.
TTTACATCCAATTTTATCCCCTTTCCTATTTTTATATAATAATACTTTTTTATATAATAATACTTTTTTATATAATAATACTAGATGTTTATCTAGTATTATTATACCAAATTTATTTTATTATAGCCTTTTATATTTTTTTATGTTATACTATGTTTACAGTGTAAACATGACTTTAAAGGAGATTCTAGAATAATGAATTTTGATGTAATAGTTTTAGGTTCAGGAATAGCTGGACTAACTTGTGCTAGTAGATTATCCAAGTTAGGTTTTAAGGTTGGCGTATTCGAAAAACATCATATTCCAGGAGGATACGCTACAAATTTCAAAAGACGTGGATATAATTTCGATGTTTCTTTACATGGAATAGGAGGTTTAGATAAAGGTGGAAATACACATAATATCCTAAATCACTGCGGAGTTCTTAATAAAATAACCCCAATAAAGAATGATATTGCCTATAGTGTTCCATATAAAGGTAAATTAATTGATATACCTAATGATTTACATTTATACAAAACCTTACTCTTTGACCTTTTTCCAAATGAAGTTAGAAATATAGAAAAATTATTTAAAGATATAAATAAGTTTAAGTCTGGTTTTAAAACACTTATTTTAGATAAAAATTCTTCTATATTAAAAAAATTAAATACTGATTGCTTAATGTTTATTAAATGGAGTGGAAAAACTACAGATGAAGTAGTTAGAAGTTATGTTAATAACGATGATTTTATATATATATTTACTGCTCTATGGCCATATTATGGACTACCTCCAAAGCAACTATGTGCACTATATTACTTTATACCTTGGATTTCTTATCATATTTACGGAAAGTACTATATACAAGGTGGAGCTCAAAAACTATCAGATTCCTTTGTAGAAGTAATAACTGAAAATGGAGGGTCTGTAAATTTAAGATCTGAAGTTACATCTATAAACTTTGAAGATAATGAAGCTAAAAGTATAACTTTAAAAAATGGTGAAACTTTTACAGCGAAATATATAGTATCTAATATAAACCCAATTCATACATTTAACATGGCTAAAAACTATGTAGCTCCTAAAAAGTATATGGAAAAAATAACTAAGCCTACTATTGGATGTAGTTTGAGTCAATTATATATAGGTTTAGATTGTAATCCAAAAGATTTAAATATTCCAGTTGAGGAAGTTTTCTATTTTGATGTAGGAATGCCTGAAGAAAATTATCAATTATCTATAACTTCAAATTACGAAAAATGTGGAATGTTAGTTACAAATTATAGCAGTATGGACGAGTCATTAAATAAGTATGATAAAGGTGTTATAACAGTTACTATTATAGACAATTATAATACTTGGTCTAAAGACAAATCTGAGTATACTGCACAAAAAGAAAGTCTTCAGAATATTCTTATTAATAGGTTAGAAGAAAAGTTTCCAGGTATAAAAAATCATATAAGCGTGGCTGAGCTGGGAACTCCAAGAACTATGGAAAGATATACAAACAACCCAAATGGCGCTGTTTATGGTTATTCTCAAACTGTAAATCAAGCTGGTAGACATCGATTAACTCCTGATACACCTGTAGATAATCTATTTTTAGTTGGAGCATGGGTTAAGCCTGGAGGAGGCTACGAGGGTAGCATATCTTCAGGTATTACTGTCGCTCAAAATATCTATAATAAATTAAAGTGCAAATAAAAATTCTATGTTATACCAAAGGCTTTGAAAACATTATTATGAAATATAATGTAAAGATAGTGGTTAGCCGATATAAATAATGCAAGAATCAATCAAAGGGAGGAAACTATGAATACACTTATGAAAACAGATAAATATGTGCATATCATATATTATGTTATAGCATTTTTTATTTATCTAGATATTATACTAGCAACATTTGCTCCTAATTCTCAAATAGGAATTATAGGTACTGGTTGTGTACTAGCTATAATACCAGCAATTATATCAACATTTATTGGAATTAAGAAAAAATCTTTTATTAAACTAATGATAAATATTGCGATTCCTATTGGAATTATCCTTATTTATTTATTTGGACCAGGAGTGTAAATGTAATTTATTTTAAATTATAAACTAAAGTATATCTGTATTTTAATCAATAGTGTGAGCTAACGGCTCACACTATTCAGATATTTGTTGCTAAGAGTTGTTGCCAGGATTGGGCTATTGGAGATTCTCCAGTAGCAAAGACGTAAACGTCTTCTTAGCCATTCATCAAGTTCTCATAAGGTACTCTTTTATCTGCTAGTTTAAAGTAACCTATCCAACCGACAATTAACTGTTTCAATCCTTTATCCATGTATTCCTTACACTTATATAAATCTAAATGCAGCTACTTACACATTAGCCAAAACACCCTCTGCCAATTCATGTAATCTAGTTTTCAAGTCTTCACCCATTCTACCGACTCTTTCCTAAACGAAAAAAAGACCAAGTATCTCTACCTGATCCTAATCATTCTTCATGCAGTCTACGGGACTTGACCCTTATACTTCGTCATTAATCTGCTACCATATTTATTTTCCAATTCCAGTAAAACTCCCCTTACTTATGATACGGTTCACCGTATCGTATCTAAAGAAGAGTTTTACTGTTTTTTCCTTCATTGCTTTTGTGATGAATCCCATTATACAAAAGCAAACACCACATTATCATTTATTTTTTTAGCCAATCCAGTTCCGTGTTTTTCAACTTACCTGAATCTAATTTATTAATTTTCTTTATTATGTGGCATAGTTATAACCACTTGTTCAGCGGTAATTATCACTAATTTTCTATTAGTATCAGCAATATAATATGTATCACCATCTTGTTTAACGACAATACAATCGTAACTAAAATTCCCATTTAATATATT
>NZ_CBDLAM010000311.1:0-2859 GCF_965301125.1 Anaerosporobacter sp.
TAAGGGAATCAAATCTACGCATTTCTGAGTTTTGCTATTCTACTTTATTAATATACATTTATTGGTATACTTTATACACTACAAAGAGGTTCATAATTAGCTATTTATTATCAATAAGGAAAGGAATGGTGATTAAATGAAGTTATATAATACATTAACGAAGAAAAAAGAAGAGTTCAAACCGATAGAAGAAGGAAAAGTACGAATGTATGTCTGTGGACCTACGGTTTATAATTATATTCATATTGGTAATGCAAGACCTATGATTATGTTTGATACTGTGAGACGTTATTTCGAATACAAAGGGTACAATGTAAATTATGTATCTAACTTTACTGATGTTGACGATAAGATTATTAAGAAGGCAGTTGAGGAAGGGGTTCCTACAACTGTGATTACAGAGAGATATATCAATGCTGTTAAAGAAGATATGAAAAATCTTAATGTAAAGCCTGCAACGAAACATCCTTTAGCAACACAAGAAATCGATGGAATGATTGAGATGATTCAGAACTTAATTGATAAAGGCTATGCTTATGAGAAAAATGGATCCGTGTATTTTAGAACAAGAGATTTTAATGGATATGGGAAGTTATCTAAGAAGAACATTGATGATTTGGAAGCTGGCGCTAGAATCGCTGTTAGTGATGAAAAAGAAGATCCAATGGATTTCGTATTATGGAAACCTAAGAAAGATGGAGAACCATATTGGGAATCACCTTGGAGTCAAGGTAGACCAGGTTGGCATATTGAATGTTCTGTTATGAGTAAGAAATATCTTGGTGACCAAATTGATATCCATGCAGGTGGAGAAGATCTAATTTTCCCTCATCATGAAAATGAAATTGCTCAAAGTGAAGCAGCGAATGGGAAAGAATTTACTAAGTACTGGTTACACAATGGTTTCTTAAACATTGATAATAAGAAGATGTCTAAGTCAGAAGGTAACTTCTTCACTGTAAGAGAAGTTGGCGCAGAGTATCCATATGAAGTACTTCGTTTCTTCATGCTTAATGTTCACTATAGAAGTCCAATTAATTTCAGTAGAGAATTAATGGAATCAGCTAAGAATGCATTAGAGAGAATTAAGAATTCAGTTAGCAATTTAGCACATTTATCTGAAAATGCTCCTGAGAGAGAATTAACAGCTGAAGAAAAAACTTTCTTGGATTCTATCGCCAGTTTAAAAGACAAGTTCGAGGCAGCCATGGATGATGATTTCAATACAGCTGATGCAATTGCAGCAATCTTTGAAATGGTTAAAGCAGCAAACTCAAAGTTATCAGCAGATTCTGCAAAGCAATTACTTGATGAAACAAAGAAATATATAGTAACATTAACAGATGTATTAGGTGTTAATGTTGATGTGAAAGAAGAATTACTTGACGCTGATATTGATCAATTAATTAAAGATAGACAAGATGCTAGAAAGAATCGTGATTTCAAAAAAGCAGATGAGATTCGTGATTTACTATTAGATAAAGGAATTATACTTGAAGATACGAGAGAAGGAGTAAGATGGAAGAGAGCGTAAATTCGATGAATGAATCGACTGAGGCTGAGATATCCTTTGCGAAATATCTAAGAAGTTCCTTTCAATTAGAAGATGTAGATATTAAGACGTATTCGCCGTTAACCCTTGCTTATATTGGCGATGCTATATATGATGTGATCATACGTACTTTATTAGTGGAGAAGGGAAATGCACCAGTTCAGAAACTTCATAAGAGAGCAAGTTCTCTTGTGAAGGCATCTGCGCAAGTAGCAATGTTTTATGCCATTAAGGACGAGCTAACGGAATTAGAGATGAGCTTCTATAAGAGAGGCCGTAATGCGAAATCCTTCACTTCAGCAAAGAATGCGTCCATTACGGATTATCGTATGGCGACTGGTGTTGAAGCGCTAGTAGGATATCTATATCTAACAGATCAGATGCCACGAATTATTGAGTTGATGAAGATTGGACTTACTCAGATCGAGAAAGCAAAGTAGGATTGCCAAGAGGCAGATAGGAGTTTTATGAGATACGAAGAATTAACAATTGAAGGTAGAAATGCGGTTTTAGAAGCATTTCGTGCAGGTAAGACAGTAGACCGTTTATTTATATTGGATGGTTGTCAAGATGGACCAATTAAATCTATCTTAAGAGAAGCAAAAAAAGGTGATACAATCATCAATTTCGTGAAAAAAGAACGTCTAGATCAATTATCTGAAACAGGAAAGCACCAAGGAGTTATCGCTTATACAGCTGCATATGATTATGCAACAGTAGAAGATATCTTACAAGCAGCCAGAGATAAGGAGGAACCTCCTTTTATAATTGTATTAGACAATATCGAAGATCCACACAATCTTGGGGCTATGATTCGTACAGCTAACCAAGCTGGAGCTCATGGAATCATCATTCCTAAGAGAAGAGCAGTTGGGCTTACAGCGACAGTTGCCAAGACTTCTGCAGGAGCTATCAACTACACACCAGTTGCTAAAGTGACAAATCTTGCAGCAACTATCGAAGACCTAAAGAAAGAAGGGTTATGGTTTGTGTGTGCAGATATGGATGGAGAAGTTATGTACAAGCTAGATCTTAAAGGACCAATCGGCCTTGTAATTGGTAGTGAAGGAGAAGGTGTTGGAAGATTGGTGAAAGAAAAATGTGATTTCGTAGCTAAGATTCCTATGCTTGGTAACATAGATTCCCTTAATGCATCAGTAGCAATGGGTGTACTTTCTTATGAGATCGTTAGACAGAGAATGAATTAAACCTGATTAGTATAGGTAGATAAATAAATTAAATAAAAGACCTTTACAGTAAAAATATTATTCAAAAGGGCTTTAATTTTTTATTTAAGTGCAATAATT
>NZ_CBDLAM010000312.1:0-2830 GCF_965301125.1 Anaerosporobacter sp.
ATCATAGAGTTTTTTACCTCTTGCTAAGCCGATTTCCATCTTCACAAGACTCCCTTTTAAGTAAACACTTAACGGAACAAGGGTGTACCCCTTTTGCTGCATTTGACCACTAATTTTATTGATTTCATATTTATGAAGTAGTAATTTCTTAATACGTAAAGGATCCTTGTTAAATATATTTCCTTTTTCGTATGGACTTATATGCATATTATAGATGTAAAGTTCTCCATTCTCAACACGGATAAATGATTCTTTCACACTACATTTTCCCATACGAAGTGACTTTACTTCTGTTCCATGCAAAACAATACCCGCCTCATATTTATCTTCAATAAAATAATCAAAGTATGCTTTTTTGTTATTTGCAATTTGCTTAATACTCTCTTTTGACATACTTATCCGTATCCTTTCCTAACTATTATAAAAACATCAAACAAGCAAGTAACACTCTCACCTTAAAAGGTAGGTGACTTGCTTGTTCTTTAAATTATTGCTGACTCAAATCTGAATCAGCCTTGTGAACAAGATCCATAATCGCTTTCTCATCAATTTCATCTTGCACTTCCTCATTACGCCAATCATTCTCTACTAATTCAAAATCAATCGTACGTAATAATCGATCACAACCAACAACCTCTATGGTTACCTTTTGTCCAAGTTTATACATCTTCTTCGTATGTTCACCTATCATCATATAGTGCTCTTCATCATAATAATAGTAATCCCCCTCCATACTACTAACATGAACCATACCTTCGACTGTATTTGGTAGTTCAACATACATACCCCAAGTGGTGATGCCAGATATAACGCCCTCGAAACATTCACCAATGAATTGCTTCATGTATTCAACTTTCTTAAGTTTCTCTACTTCTCTTTCCGATTCATCTGCACGACGTTCTGCCACACTTGATTGTTTCGCTACCTCAGGTAGAATTTTATCATAATGAGAGATTCTCTTTTCATTCATTTTACCTCTCAGATTCTCTTTGATGATTCTATGAATCTGTAAATCTGGATAACGACGGATTGGGGAAGTAAAGTGACAATAGTATTTCGTTGATAAACCAAAATGTCCTTCATTAGAAACCGTGTATTTTGCTTGCTTCATAGAACGCAATGTTAAACGACTAATTAAAGCTTCTTCTGGTGTTCCTTCTATCTTTGATAATAACTTCTGTAATTCTTTCGGATGAATATCATCTTGACCTATCTTAATACTATAGCCAAAATTATTTATAAAGATACCTAGCTTTTGTATCTTCTCTGTATCAGGATTCTCATGTGTACGATAAACAAACGGTAACTCTTGCCAGAAATAATCTTCAGCTATAGTCTCATTTGCCAATAACATGAAATCTTCAATAATCTTTGTAGCTGAGTTTCTTTCATATGCTTTAATTTCGATTGGTTTGCCTTTTTCATTTAGGGTAATCTTACTCTCTGGGAAATCAAAATCAATCGATCCACGTTTGTGTCTCTTCTCACGAAGTAGAGTAGCTAATTCCTGCATTAACTCAAACATAGGAACTAATTCCTTATATTCTTCTATCTCAGCTTCATCTTTATCTTCTAGAATCTTCTTTACACTGGTGTAACTCATTCTACGATCTACACGTAAAATTGTCTCCGCAATCTTATGACTTACAACATTGCCTTTTTTGTCAATATCCATAAAACAACTTAATGCTAAACGATCAACACCTGCATTCAAAGAACATATACCATTAGACAACTTATGTGGTAACATCGGAATTACACGATCTACTAGATAAACGCTTGTGCCTCTCTTAAGAGCTTCCACATCAAGAGGTGATCCCTCTTTCACATAATTCGTAACATCTGCAATATGAACACCTAATGTATAAATATCGCCATTTTTAGATATTGTAATAGCATCGTCAAGATCTTTCGCATCTTCCCCATCAATAGTGACTGTTTGAAGATCACGAATATCCATTCTTCCGCCTATGTCTGCACTCGTCACTTCTTCTGGTATGTTGTCTAGTGATTTCATTACAGGATCAGGGAATTCTAGCGGTAAGTTATTTGCCTTAATTATAGACATAATATCAACACCCGGATCATTAATGTGTCCAATTATTTCTGTAACTCTACCTTCTGGACTCTTATCCTTATCACCAAAATCTACAATCTTAACTACTACTTTATGCCCAGTAACAGCACCTTTCGTATATTCCTTAGGTATGAAAATATCTTTACCGAATTTTAAATTATCAGGAACGACAAAGCCAAAATTCTTACTCTTTTGGAAAGTACCTACTACATCTGTATTTCCTCTCTCAACAACACTAACAACTTCGCCTTCCTTACGTTTTCCTGTTTGTTCTTCTTTAATCATTACTTGAACGATATCATTATTTAACGCACCTTTTGTTGCACTCTCTGGAATGAAAATATCATCCTTTTCTCCCTCTATTGTCACAAAACCATATCCACGTTGCGTGCCTGAGAATGTACCTACTTTAAGGTTTGCATTTGATAATTTATATCTAGATTTCGTATCTAACATTACCTTACCGTCATGTATTAAGGAATCCAATACCTCTTTTAAGTCCTGTTTTTCATCTTTTGGTACTTGCATAATTGCAACAATTTCTTTAAATCGTAATGGTTTATATTTCTTATCTTCCATCATACTTAAGACAAGTTGTTTCTTTATTTCCAATAATGTTCGATCCATAGTAACAACCTCCCGTCTTCAAGCTACAGCTTGCTTTATTTTAAAAGCAGTATAAAATTCACTACTGCAATTTTACTAACTTATTCTTATTTTATCCCTATTAAATTGATTTTTTCCTTTCAGTAT
>NZ_CBDLAM010000313.1:0-2827 GCF_965301125.1 Anaerosporobacter sp.
GGGATTACTTACACATTTAATGCATCTATATGTAATAAGAAATATAGTATTAGCTGGTGCTGGAGTTATAATAGCTACTCTACTTATTCTGGTGATAGTAGAATTACATCAAGATAAAGTGTTGAATGAACAGGCAATTCGGTGCGATTTAAAATTCGAAGCGGGAATCAAGAAAAAATCGTTTTCCCTTCATTATAATAATGGTGAAATCTGGTGTGAACATTTAGATTCCCTGGGAGATCATAAACAGAATGTAATTAATAAATTTAACGAGGATTTATTAGAAGTCAAGAGAGTATCTGCACCATCTTATATTGCAGTGAATCTAGATGAGACCCTGGTGGACCGAGATATCTTAGAGATGGTTCTTTATTCGTATCGCGATATGGATAGGGATTTGAAAAAAGTTGTAATCATAGGATTAAGTAGACGGAATGTTAGGTTAATGAAAAAAATAATAAAAGAGAGTAATAAAGAGATAGCGTACATAGCGACGTGTATAAATGATTTTGAAAAAGCCAAAGAATGGCTGTTATAATTGCCTTTTTACAAATAAATTAGTACATTCCTTTTAATTTTATAAAGTTATGATATAATAATCTTAATAATAATTATGCAAAGGTGAATGAAGAACATGAGACAAGGGTTTGACAACGAAAAGTATTTGAAAATGCAATCAGAGCATATCTTAGAGAGGATAGCAGAATTTGATAATAAACTGTATTTAGAATTTGGAGGAAAACTGTTTGATGATTATCATGCGTCAAGAGTACTTCCAGGATTTGAACCATCAAGTAAATTACAGATGTTAATGCAATTAAAAGATCAAGCAGAGATCTTATTTGTAATTAGTGCGGAAGATATTGAAAGAAATAAAATCCGTGGTGACTTAGGAATTACTTATGATATGGACGTACTTCGCTTAATTGACGAATACCGTCGTAAAGGATTATATGTAGGCAGTGTTGTTATATCACAATATTCGGGACAAACTAGTGCAAACTTATTTAAGGATAAGCTTGAGAAGAAAGATGTAGCAGTATATTTTCATTACAAAATTGCTGGATATCCTAACAATGTAAATTATATTGTAAGTGAAGAAGGATATGGAAAGAATGATTATGTTAAGACAACAAGACCACTTGTTGTTGTAACTGCGCCTGGACCTGGAAGTGGTAAGATGGCAACTTGCTTATCACAGTTATATCATGAACATAAACATGGGGTGAATGCTGGATATGCCAAATATGAAACATTCCCAGTATGGAACTTACCATTAAAACACCCAGTAAATCTAGCTTATGAAGCAGCAACAGTAGATCTAAATGACGTGAATATGATTGACCCATTCCATCTTGACGCTTATGGAGTGACAACTGTTAACTATAATCGTGATGTTGAGATTTTCCCAGTTGTGAACGCTATGTTTGAATTGATTTATGGAGAGAGCCCATACAAGTCACCAACTGACATGGGTGTTAACATGGCAGGAAATTGTATCTTTGACGATGAAGCTTGTAAAGAAGCTTCCAATCAAGAAATAATCAGAAGATATTATGAGACTTTGAACAAAATTGCTACAGATAGTGCAACAAAAGATGAGTTATATAAAGTAGAATTATTAATGAATCAGGCTAAAATAACATTAGCAGACCGTAAAGTTGTTGGTGTTGCCAATGATAGAATGGAAGAAACAGGTGATGATGCAGTTGCCATGGAATTACCAGATGGAACAATCGTTACAGGTAAAACATCTGAATTACTAGGACCGTCGGCAGCAGTATTGTTGAATGCGGTAAAATATCTTGCAGGAATTCCTGATGATGTTCATATCATTGCACCAAGTGCAATTGAACCAATCCAAAAATTAAAAGTTGAATATCTAGGAAGTAAGAATCCAAGGCTTCATACAGACGAAGTTCTAATTGCATTATCAAGTAGTGCTTATGCGGATGAGAATGCAGCAAAAGCCATGGACGTATTAAAGAATCTCCGTGGAGCACAAGCACATTCTACTGTTAGATTAACTAAAGTTGATTCTGATAGCTTTAAGAAGTTGGGTGTCCAAGTTACAATGGACAGTAGAACTTCTCAAAATGTGTTAGTGGATAACCACTAGAACAAAAAAGAACCTACATTCTCTTTCTGTGGGTTCTTTTTGATTTTATACGATTACATGGTATTTTTGGATAATAATTAATTATCCAAATTATAAGATATAAGGATTACACCCTCCTTACAATCAATAGAAACAGTATCGTCTGTTATTTTATTTAATATAGTTTCTTGTTCACGTTTTGTTTTGGAGTAATAATCAAGCTCTAATATCTCTTTTGCTGTTAGTACAATAGTGTTTCCTTTGTTTGACATCTTGTTTTCATACTTTACAATAGCGTTGATGTTTTCTGGATTAAGTTCATCTATAAGTCCTTTAAGTTGAAATTTTGTTAGGTTAGTTTGATTTCCTTCTACAATTATATTGTGCGTAGATAATAGATTTGAAAAAGAATCAAGCGTTTGTTGTCCGTGTATTTTTAGAACATTATTATATACAATAATTGAGGAAAGTAGAAATAGAAAACTTATTCCTAGTTTTAATAATAATTTTTGCTTTAATAATTTCTTTATTTTGCTCACCTCCTTTTTTGACATTAAAATAATTACTTTTTGTATAGTAACCTATTAAGTTTGTATGTTTATTTAGTAATGATAATAACAATAGAAATTATTTAATTTTAGGGATATTTATATAATTGACTGTAGTTTAAATTTTATTCAATCTATTGGAATGTGCAACAACTTGAATAAATAAATGGCGTGTAAATAT